>NZ_JALCZB010000130.1:0-3243 GCF_022690745.1 Anaeromyxobacter sp. SG64
CGGCCGCCGCGCGGCGCGCCGATCAGCCGCGCCGCGGCCGGCGCCCCGCGCCGGAGGCGGGGGCGAGCGCGGCCGGGCGAGCGCTCAGATGCCGGGCGTCGGGGCGCCGCTCGAGGTGGCGGTGAGGCCGCCGAGGTCGAGCGCGGCGAAGTTCACGTTGAAGTAGCCGGCCACGCCGCAGGAGTACATCACGCGCTTCACGATGCGGAACGGCACCGCCTTGTCCGCCTGGATGTTCACCACCCCGTCCCACTTCTTCTCGGGGTCCTGCTGGTGGATGAACTCCCAGCGCTTCTTCTCGTCGCGCAGCCGCTCCTCGAGCGCGGGGATGTTGAGGTAGCCCGAGTCCGAGTCGAGCTCGCGGATGTCCGCGACCTTCACCCCGGTCACGACCACCTGGTCGGCGCTCACCGCCACCACCGGCGCCATCTCGATCATCTGCCCGTGCTGAGCGTCGGGGAGCTTGATGTCCTTCTGCATGTACAGCACCTCGCCCGTGGCGCTGAACTGCTGCAGGAGGAAGATGACGAGCATCGTCATCATGTCGACCATCGGGACGACGTTCAGCTCCGCGTTCGTCGCCTTGTGAGCGCGGCCCATCTTGCCGCCGAGGATCTTCGACTTCTCGAACCGCTTCGCCGGGCGCTTGCCTGGAGTGACGATGGGCATGGCGGCTCTTTAGACCCCGGTGACGGCGACGGAGACGAGCCCCGCGCCGACGCACGTGTCGATGACCTGCACGAGGTCGCCGTACGGCACGGTGTCCTCGGCGGAGAGGGTGACCGCGGCGGCGTCCGGGTGATCGCCCTTGAGCGCCTTCAGCCGCTCGCCGAGGCCCTTGAGGTCGAAGCGCACGAGGCCGTCCTGGCCGCGCCCGAGGTTCGGGATCTCGACGGAGGTGCCGGCCGAGGTGGAGAGGTTGAAGCCCCGCTCGCCCATGGCGAGGGTCACGAGGAGCTGCTTCTGCGCCTCGGTCTGCTCGACCTCGGGCGCGCCGGTGCCGAGCTGCTGCACCTGGAGCCGCGAGACCTGCGTCCAGACCGCGGTGTAGAGGAGGAAGGTGATGCAGCAGGAGAGCAGGTCGATCGCCGGGACGACGTTGATCGTCGCGTCGAGCGACTTCTTTCGCCGCTTGCCACCGCCGCCGCCCTGCTCGGGCATCGCGCCGCCGCCCATTGGCTACCTCCTCTCGCGTGAGCTCGGATCCGCTGCCGGCCGCGGCGCGCTCGCCGCGGCGGTCGCTCGGGCGCTCCGGGCCGCTCGCCCCGAAGGGCGAGCGGAGAGCGCCGGGATCCGTCCTAGTCGTCGTCGCCCGCCGACACCGTCGCGGGCATCTTCATCTTGTCCTTGTTCGCGACGATGAGGTTCAGCACGGCGACCGAGGTCTCGTTGATCTCGTCGATCATGTGCTGGGTGCGGCCCTGCAGCACCGAGAAGGCGACGAGCGCCGGGATCGCGGTGAGGAGGCCGAACGCGGTGCAGTTCATGGCCTCGGAGATGGAGTCGGCGAGGATCGCCGCCTTGTCGGCCGGGTTGGCGTTCGCCACGGCGCCGAACGCGCCGATGAGGCCGACGATGGTGCCGAGGAGGCCGAGCAGCGTGGCCACGTTGCCGATCATGGCGAGGTAGCCCGTGCGCGCCTCGATCTTGGGCGACTCGCGCAGGGTCGCCTCGTCCATGGCGGCCTGCACGTCCTGATCGCCCTTCGGCACGTTGATGAGCCCCGCCTTGATGACGCTCGTGAGCGGCGTCTTCTTCTGCGAGGCGGTGAAGCTGATCGCCTTGTCGAGGTCGCCCGCGTAGATGTGCTTCTTGAGGCCGCGCAGGAAGGCGTCCTTATCGACGTTCGCCCTGAAATACAGGGCGATGATGCGGTCGATGACGAGCCCCACCACGAAGAACAGCGACACGAGGATGGGGTGCATCATCCAGCCACCGTCGTGGTAGTGCTTCGCCAGCGTTCCGAACATGTCGCCCATCTGGAAGGGTCCTCCGGACCGTGGGCACGCGCGGAAATCCGCAGGGAATTGCCGCGCGCTTGCCCGAGTGCTCGATCCCCTATCACGGGGTTTTCAGAGGCGTCAATTCGACGGCGTGCGCGCGCCGCGCACACCGTTCGACCTACACGCGACGCGCCCGCCGCCCCGCGCGGCCGTGTCGCGCACGTCCGGGCGAGACGGTGCATCCGCCGCGCTCGCCCGGCAATTGCCCGCGAGGCGGCCTGCGTCGTAGGCTCTCCGCCTCCGCGCGCCGGAGCGCCTGGCCGGTGAGCGGCCGAAAGCGCGCCGCACTCCGTCCGGGCGGTCGTCGGACATGCCGAACGAGACCACCTTCGCGCCCTACCGCCTCGCGCCCGGCGCGTTGCCGGAAGAGGCTGCCCGCGCGGCCGCCGCGCTCGACGCGCACCCGCTCGTCGCCACGCCCGCGGAGCCGTTGCCCGCGTCGCTCGTGAACCGCGCGCTCGCCGACGTGCCGTCAGGCCGCGCCACGACGCCGTCCGAGGCGTGCCGCGCGGCCGACGGGACGATCGCGGGCATGGGCGGCACCCCGCGCGCCTGCCTTTCGTCCGAGCGCCAGCGCGCCCGCGTCGGCGAGGCGGTCCGCGCCGCGCTCTCGGCCGGCTTCGCCGGCGTCTGCCTGGACCGCCCGGACGCGCCGCTCACGCTCGGCCTCCTCGGCGCAGGCTTCTGCACCGACTGCCAGCGCGCCTTCACCCGCCACCTCGTCCGCGAGTACGGCGATCACTTCCAGCCGATCGACTACCTCTCGCTCGCGCGCGAGGCGGTGGCGCAGGCCTCCGGCGCGCTCTCGTTCGAGGTCCTCCCGTTCGGGCGGGACTTCTGGCGCACCCGCAACGAGGCGCTCGAGCGGGCGGTCGCCGACTACGCGCGCAGCGCACGCGACGCGGCTCGCGCCGCCGCCCGCGCGTTCGAGGTGGTGGTCCAGTTCGAGGCGGTCGGCCCGGCGCAGCTCCGCGCCGCGCGCCACGCCGACGCGGCCATCTTCCCGGCGAGCCTCGCGCCCGGCGCGACCGGGATCGGCCTGTTCCGCCTCCTGCGCGCGGCCATGGGCCGCCGCCTCGCGGCGGTCGCGCCCGCGGCTGCCTCCGCCGCCGGGGCGCACCCGCACGCGCGCCTCGCGGCCGTCGCGGCGAGCTGCGGCATCGACCTCTCCGGCGTCGAGCCGGCAGCGGCGCCGGGCACGGAGGTCGCGGCCGTGGGGCGGGGCGCCCCCCCGCGCGCC
>NZ_JALCZB010000130.1:3253-10358 GCF_022690745.1 Anaeromyxobacter sp. SG64
ACGGGCGGGCGGCACCGCGCCGCCGTCGAGCGCGCGGCGGAGGCGCTCGCGCAGCTGCACGTGCAGGCCCCGGTGGTGCTCCGCCTCGAGGACGCGCCGCCGGAGGCGGTCGTGGTGCTCGCCGACGCCGTGGGCGTGACGCCGCTCGAGGCCAAGGAGATCCGGCGGCGGCTCGAGGCAGGCGGTGGGGTGCTCGCGTTCGGCGAGCCCGCCGGCGCCGACGAGGTCGGGCGGCCAGGCGCGACGTTCTTGCCGGGCGGCAAGCCCGCCGGCGTGCGCGTGGGGAAGGGGACCTTCGCCGCCCTCGCGCCGCTCGCGCCGGAGAAGGGCAGCGCCGCGCCGCCGGACCCGGCGCTGCTCGAGCGCGCGCTCGCGGCGCTCCTCGGCAAGGGACGCCGGGCGGCGTCCGTCGCCTCGCGCCAGCCGCTCCTCGTGGTCCTCGACCGCGCGGACGGCGCGGTGCACGCGCACCTCGTCACGCTCGGCCCGGAGCGCGCCCAGGGCGCGACCCTGTTCCTCGGCCTCCAGGTGGCGGGCGACGCCCGCCGCGCGCGCTTCGTCTCCGCAGACGGCAGCGACGTGCGCATCCCCATGAACCCGTCGGGCTACTCGCTCTCCACGGTGCTCCCCGCCTTCAAGGGCTACGCGATCCTCAGCGTGAACGTTTGAACGGGGGCTGCGCCCCCGCCCCAACGACGGCTGGCCGCCGTCGTCGGGGCCCCACCCCTGCTCGCCGGGTCCCGTGCGCCGCCGCGTGGCGGCTTCGCCGCGAACGCGACGGCGCCCCGGCGCGCTCGCGTTGCTCGCGTGTCGTGACCACGAGGTCCAGCCGAGCTGCCGGAGCGTTCACCGTTCGGCGCTGGCGCCGCGGACGGGCAGCGTCACCGTCACGGTGGTGCCGCGGCCCTCGGCGGTGTCGAGGGCGATCCGGCCGCCGTGGCGCTCGAGGATGCCCTGCACGATCGGGAGCCCGAGGCCGATGCCCACGCCCGGGCGCGTCGTGAAGAACGGCTCGAACGCCCGGGCCGCGATCTCCGGCGGCATGCCCGCGCCGTCGTCCTGCACCGCGACCTTCACGGTCTCGCCGTCCTGCTCGAGCGCGAGCGACACGCGGCCGCCCTCGCCGACCGCCTGCGCGGCGTTCCGCACGAGGTTCACGAAGACGTGCACGAGGCTCGGGCGGTTCCCCTCGACCGGCGGCACCGGGACGAGCCGCTGCTCGAGCACCGCGCTCATCTCCTTGAGGGCGGGCTTCGCGAGCCGCGCCGCCTCGTCGAGCACCGAGGCGAGGTCCACGAGCTCGGCCCGCGCGCCGGAGGGCTTCGCGTAGGCGACGAGGTCGCGCGCGAGCCGCTGGATGCGCTGGCCCCCCTCGCGGATGGCGCGGAGCTTCTCCACGTCGGCGGGGTCGTGCCCGGCGTTCTGCAGCTTCTCCACGAGCACGTCCGAGTACATGTTCACCGCGGTGAGCGGGTTGTTGAGCTCGTGCACGACGCCCGCGACGAGCCGGCCGATGCCGGCGAGCCGCTCGGCGTGCTCCGCCGCGGCCTCGAGCGAGCGCACGCGCGTGAGGTCGTGGCCGATGGCGATGACCCCCTCGACGTCGCCGGCCGCGCCGAAGATGGGGGCGGTGTTCACCGCGATGCGCGCCTCGCGCCCCGCGGCGAGGAGCCGCGTCTCGAACCCGTCCACCGACTCGCCCGAGAGCCCGCGCGCGAGCACCGCCTCCACCGCGGCGTGCTCCTCCGGCGGGATGCGCGCGAGGAGATCGCCCCCGAGCGCCTCCTCGCGGGCGACCCCGGTGAGCCGCACCAGCGCGGCGTTCCAGACGATCACCTCGCGCGCCCGGCTCGCCACGAAGATGAGCGCGTTCGCGTGCTCGATGAGGTCCTCGAGGTAGGTCTTGAGGTAGGTGAGCTCCTCGACCGAGCGCAGGTTGCGGACGCCGAGGGCGGCGTGGTTCGCCACCTGGTAGAGCAGCGACGCGTCGGAGAGCGGGTCGCCCGGGCCGCCGCGCGCGTACTCGAGGTTCACGATGCCGAAGAGCTGCCCCGCCACGGCGAGCGGGACCGCGCTCGCCTCGTCGCAGCCCGCGAAGAGCGGCTCGTCGCGCTCGACGATCTGGACGCCGCCCTGCTCGAGCGCCGCGCGCGAGAGGCCGGTGCGCTCGACCGCGATCGCCTTGAGGGCGAGCCGGCCGCGCGCGAGCGGCCGGAGCCGGCCGCGGGCGTACAGGGTGGTGAGCGCGAAGGTCCTCGGATCGACGAGCCGCACGCAGAAGGAGCGCGCGGGGAAGAGCAGCTCGAGCGCGCGCGCCACCGCGGCGGTGATCTGGTCCTCGCTGCGCGCCTCGGCGAGCTCGCGGGAGAGGGCGAGGAGCACGCGCGGGACCGCGGTGTCCTCGTCGGGCAGCGCCAGGGCGAGGGCGGCCGAGCCCAGGACCGCGCCGCTGTGCGCGGGCGTGAGCGCGGCGGAGACGTCGACGCGGGCAGGCACGCCGGCGACGCTCGTGCGGTAGCTGCGGATCGTCCCGGGGAGCGGGGTGGGGACCTCGCCGTCCACCGGCGGGAGGAGCGTGCCGAGCGCCGCGCCGCGGAGCGCGTCGGCGTCCTGCCCGAGCGCCCGCGCGAACGCCTCGTTCGCGAGCTTCACCACGCCGTCCTCGAGGACCACCGCCGGCACCGCCGCGGTGCGGAACACCTCGCGCAGCACGGCGTCGTCCACGCGCGGGGCGGGCCGCGGGGGCCTCCGCCGCGGCGTCGCGCGGGACGATCGCTTCCGCGGCCGTGCCTTCTCCTTGCGTGCCACGCGCTTCCCCCGCAGTGACTCTAGCACGCGGAGCGGACGCGCCGACGAAGGCGGCGGCCGCGGCCTTCAGCGCCCGGCGCGATGTGCGGCGATGGCGGCGGACATCACCTCGCGCACCGGGACGCCGCGCTCGCGCGCGCGGGCGAGGCAGTCGTCGTACTCGGGGTGAGCGCCCAGCTCGCGCCCGGCCTGCCACGCCACCTTGACCCGCACGACCCCGTAGGGCGTCTCCACCTGCTCGAAGGTGCGCTCGAGAGCGTCCCGCTCGACCGCGTGGCGGCGGACGCCGAGCGTGGTGGTCTCCGCGAAGAGCGCCTGGGTCACCGCCGCGCGGCGCGGCTCCTCGCACAGCGCACCCAGGAGCACCCCCGGACGTCCCTTCTTCATGGTGAGCGGCGCGGCCCACGCGTCGAGCGCGCCCGCCTCGAGCGCGGCCTCGATGGCGCGCGCGACGAGCTGCCCGGGGCAGTCGTCGAGGTTCGCCTCGAGCACCCACAGCGCCCCGGCGCCGGCCTCCGCGGGCGCGCCGCCCGCAGGGCTCGCGCCCGGGGCGAGCGGGACCTCCTCGGCGAGCGTCATGCGCAGCACGTTCGGCCGGTCCGGCCAGGTGACCGTCCCGACGCCGTAGCCGATCCGGCGCGGCACGAACGGCGGCAGGGGCCCCACCTGGGCGAACTCGGCGAGGAGGGCGGCGCCGGTGGGCGTGACCGCCTCGCCGGGAGGCCCGCCGGGCCGCACGGGCGTGCCGGCGAGCAGCTCCAGCACCGCCGGCGGCGGGATGGGCACCGGCCCGTGCGCCGTCCTGGCGATCCCGCGCCCGAGCTCGGGCGGCGCGGACACCACGCGCGGCCAGCCGAGCAGGTCGAGCGCCACCGCCGCGCCGCACAGGTCCACGATCGAGTCCACCGCGCCGACCTCGTGGAAGTGCACCTCCTCGACCGGCACGCCGTGGACCTTCGCCTCGGCCCGGCCGATCCGCTCGAACAGCCCGCGCGCGGCGGCCTTCACCCGCGGCGCGAGCGCGCTCGCGTCGAGGATGCCGAGGATCTCGGAGAGCGAGCGCGCGGGCGGCTCCTGCCCCTCCACGACCACGTCCACGTGCGTGCCGAGGATCGCCGAGGCGCTCCGGCGCTGCACCTCGAGCCGCCAGCCGGGCACGCCCAGCGAGCGGAGCGCCTCCTCGAGGCGGGCGCGGTCGACGCCCAGGTCGAGCGCCGCCGCGAGGAACATGTCGCCGGCGATGCCGCCGATGGGTTCGAGGACGAGCAGAGGCTGCATGGAGAGGCTCCTACTCGCGCGCGATGAGGCCCGCCACGAACGCCGCCCCGAAGCCGTTGTCGATGTTCACGACCGTGACGTTGGGCGCGCAGGAGTTGAGCATGGTGAGGAGCGGCGCCATGCCGCCGAGCGAGGCTCCGTAGCCGACGGAGGTGGGCACCCCGATGACGGGCCGCCCCACGAGGCCCCCCACCACCGAGGGGAGCGCGCCCTCCATGCCGGCCGCCACGATCACGGCGCGGGCCCGCTCGAGGTCCGCCCGGCGCGCGAGGAGCCGATGCAGACCGGCGACGCCCACGTCGTAGACGCGGATCACCTCGAGGCCCATCACGTCGAGCGTCACCGCCGCCTCCTCGCAGACGGGGATGTCGCTCGTCCCGGCGCAGCAGACCGCGACCGGCCCGCGCGCCGGGACGTCCATGCGCCCCTTGCGCAGGGTGCGCGAGACCGGGTCGTACTTCGCCCCCTTCACCGCGCGCCTCACCGGCGCGGCCTTGTCCGGCGCGAGGCGCGTCACGAGGAGCGGCCCGCGGGCCGCGAGCTGCTTCGCGATCGCGGCGACCTGGGCGCCGGTCTTGGCCTCGGCGAGCACCACCTCCGGCATGCCCACGCGCAGCGCGCGGTGCGTGTCGATCGTGGCGACGTCGCCGAGCCGCTCGAACGGCGCGTGCTTCATGTGCGCGACCGCGTCGTCGACGGTGGTGTCGCCATTGCGGACGCCGTCGAGGAGCCGGCGCAGCGTGCGTTCGTCCATGCCGGGGTGTCTAGCGCAGATCGAGGTGCGAGAGGAGCCTCGCGATCCGTTCCGGCTCGGGCATGACGAGGATGAGCCCCTCGAGGGCCCCGCGATCGACCTCGGCGGCGAGGGTGAAGCGGGTGGCGAGCGCGATCGAGCCGGCGTGGGCGACGAGCCGCTCGACGCAGGCGCGGCCGCTGCCACGCGCGAAGGTGGGCACCGACAGGAGCAGCTTCTCGCCGACCAGGGTCCCGATGGCGGAGACGAAGGCGCTCCCCACGATGTTGCCCGACTCCATGAGGGCGCTCTCGGCCATGCCGCCCCAGCCCTCGCCCGCGCCGGGCGGGAAGCCGAGCAGCGCCGCGAGCCCTTCCGCGTCCGCCTCGGGCAGGGCGAGGAGCAGGTCGCCCTGGAGCGGCCCCTCGAGCTTCACGCCGACGGCGACGAGGTCCTGGCCGAGCCCCCCGAGGAACACGGCGATGGCGCCCGCCTCGGCGCCCACCCACGCCTCGGGGACGTCCATCTCGATACGCCGGCCGGCGAGCTTGCCGAGCGCGGTGATGGCCTGCCCGCAGCCGATGGTGGCGAGCTCCTGGAGGGCGTCGAGGTCTCGCGGGCCGAAGGAGGTCACGCCGAGAGGAGCCTCTGCACGTCCAGGATGAACACCGGCCGCCCGGTGCCGAGCACCGTCACCGCGGAGAGGCCGGGCACGAGGTCGAGCGGCTCGCCGAGCGGCTTCAGCACCGCCTCGTGCTGGCCGAGGAGCGCGTCCACCGCGAGGCCGACCCGCCCGCCGTCGCCGCCGTCGGCCACCACCACCGAGCGCTCGTCGAAGGGCGCGCCCGGGAAGCCGAGCAGGCGGGTGAGGTCGTGCACCGGGACGAGCGCGCCCTCGTGCTCCAGCACCGGCGTCCCCTGGCTCCGCTCGAGCCGGGAGAGCGCCACCTGCGCCGCGCCGTGGACCTTGGCGATGGGGATGCCGAGCACCTCCTCGCCGACGCGCACGAGCAGCACCGGCTGCACCGCCACGGTGAGCGGCAGGCGGAAGGTGACGCGCGTGCCCTTGCCGGGCACGGAGTCGAGCTCGAGCGTACCGCCCACCCCCTCGACGGTGCGCTTCACCGCGTCGAGGCCGACGCCGCGGCCGGAGACGTCGGTGACGGTCTCGGCGGTCGAGACGCCTGGCAGGCAGGCGAGCAGGAGCGCCTCGCGCTCGGGGAGCTCCGCCGCGTCCTTCGCGCTGAGCGCGCCGCGCGCGACCGCGGCGGCGCGGAGCTTCTCGGGGTTCATGCCGCGCCCGTCGTCGGAGATCTCGAGGATCACCCGGTCCCGCTCGCGGCGAGCGGTGATGGCGAGGGCGCCGGTGGCGGGCTTCCCGGCGAGGAGTCGGAGGTGGGGGAGCTCGACGCCGTGATCGACGGCGTTGCGCAGGACGTGCAGCACCGGGTCCGACAGCTCCTCCAGGATGGCGCGGTCGAGCTCGATCTCCGCGCCGCGGATCTCCACCTCCACGCTCTTGCCGAGCTTGCGCGCGACGTCGCGCGCCGTGCGCGGGAGCCGCTCGGTGACGAGGGCGAGCGGCGTCATCCGCACCGTCATCACCTTGTCGTGCAGGTCCTTCACGATCGCGTGGAGCCGGTCCACGCCCTCGTCGAGCGCCGGGCGGGCGCCCTCCGGCAGCGCCCGGCCGATCTCGCGGATGCGCGCGGTGGCGAGGATGAGCTCGCCCACCGCGTCGAGGAAGCCGTCGAGGATCTCGGTGCGGACGCGCACCGTGCGGCTCGCCTCCCCGGGCGTCCCCTCGCGCGCGGGCGCCGGGGCCGGCGCGGGGGCGCGCTCCGCCTCCGCCTCGCGGAGCGTGACGGCGGCGATGTCGGAGATCTGCGCGAGGGCGCGCTCCACCGCCTGGAGCGACTCGGCGGTGTCGAGCAGGACCTCGAGGCGCTTGCCCGGGATGCGGCCGGCGCGGAGCTCCTCCACGGACGGCCGGGCCTCGGCGACCTGCCCGAGCGCGCCGAGCTTCTTCACCACGAGGAAGCCGCGCACCGCCGGCACCGGGCAGGACCCGGCGATCTCGACCTGCACCTGCACTCGCCGGGCGGTGCGCGCGCGCGGCGCGGCGGCGGGCGGGGGCGCGGCGGGGGCGGCACGAGGAAGCCGCGCACCGCCGGCACCGGGCAGGACCCGGCGATCTCGACCTGCACCTGCACTCGCCGGGCGGTGCGCGCGCGCGGCGCGGCGGCGGGCGGGGGCGCGGCGGGGGCGGGCGGCTCGACCGGCGCG
>NZ_JALCZB010000131.1:0-10208 GCF_022690745.1 Anaeromyxobacter sp. SG64
CGAGCCGGTAAGCGGCCCAGGCGGTCGCGCCGCCGGCCAGGACGAGCGCCGCGGCCCAGGGCAGCGCCGCGAGCACGCGGCCCGCGTAGAGCTCCCCGGCGCCGGCCTCCGCGAGCGCGGCGGGGTACGCGAGCCAGCGGAGCGCGCGGGCGCCGCGCAGCATGCGGAGCAGCGCGCCGGGATGGCCGGCGGTCCAGGCGAGGAGCACCCCCACGCCGACGTAGACCGCCGCGACCAGGATCTCCCGGGCGCGCCGGCCGCGGAGCAGCCGCGCGAGGAGCTCCTGGAGGAGCGCGACGAGCGCGACGGTGGCCACGACGAAGGCGGCGAGCACGACGGCGAGCAGCGCGAGCCAGGCGCCGGGACGCGCCACCGCGGCGCCGCCGAACGCGCCGGCGAGGAGCAGGCACCAGAACGCCGCGAACGGATCGCCCGCAACGGACGCCGCGAGCCCGTGGCCGAACGCCTGCGCCGGCGAGATGGGGTAGACGAGGAAGCGGCGCAGGTCGAGCGCGTCGCGCTCCGAGATCGAGAGCGACACCACCGTCCAGGTCTGCCAGACGCCGAAGAAGAGGGCCGCGATCGGCACGGTCGCCTGCAGCCCCCGCCCCGCGCGCACCGCCTGGTACGTGCCGATCCCGGTGAGCGCCGCGAAGGCGAGCCCGGCCGGCACGGCGACGACATAGAGCGCGACGCGCGCGACGACCTCCGGCACGCCGCCGGGGCGCCGCAGCCGGCGCAGGAGCAGGAGCCAGCGGAGCTCCGCGAGCGCGCGCAGGGTGCCGAGCGCGCCCGGCGGCGCGGGCGCGCGTCCCCCCTCCCCCGCGCTCACGCGCCCTCGCCGAGCCAGGAGAGGCCGCGCACCTCGCCGCGCTCGTCTCCGACGGTGCGGATGAACACCTCCTCGAGCGTGAGGGCGCCGCGGACCTCCGCGAGCGTGCCCTGCGCCGCGAGGCGGCCCTCCCGGATGATCCCCACGTGCGTGACGATCCGCTCCACCACCTCGAGCACGTGGCTCGTGAGGAAGATCGTCAGGGCGCGCCGGGCGACGAGGTCCTGGAGGAGGCGCCGGATCCCGCTCACGGCGACCGCGTCGATGCCCTCGAACGGCTCGTCGAGGAAGAGCAGCCGGGGCCCGTGGATGAGGGCGCAGCCGAGCGCGAGCTTCTTCCGCATCCCGTGGCTGTACTCGGAGACGAGCTTCCCGGCGTCGTCCGCGAGCTCGAGCGCGCCGAGGAGCTCGTCGGCGCGCCGTCCGGCCTCGCGGCGCTCGAGCCCGTAGAGCTGCCCGTGGATGCGGAGCTGCTCCGCGCCGGAGAGGCGCTCGAAGAGCGCGAGGCCGTCCGGCACGACGCCGACGCGACCCTTCACGGAGAGCGGATCGACGGCGAGGTCCGTCCCGAGCACGCGCGCCCGCCCGGAGGTGGGGGCGAGCAGGCCGGTGAGCATCTTGATGGTCGTGCTCTTCCCCGCGCCGTTCGGACCGAGGAACCCGTAGAACGCGCCCTCCGGCACGGCGAGCGCGAGCCCCTCCACGGCGGCCCGCCCGTGGAACAGGCGCGTGAGCCCCTCCGTCTCGATCGCGAGCGTCGTCACGGGGCTGTTCTACCGCGGGCCGGGGAGGCGTGCCGGCGAGCCACCCACGATGGCACGCGGCCCCGGCGGGCGGCGCGACGCAGGCGACACGGCGGGTGAAGCGGGATCACTGGAGCGCGGCGGAGACCGCGTCGTCCTCGAAGTAGAGGAACCGCACGCCCATGCCGCGAAGCGCGAGCGGGCCGCGGTCGGCGGCGGGCGTTCGGCCGATGAGGTGGCAGACGTAGCGGACCTCCGCCACGGCGGTCATCTCGCCCGACTCGGCGGGGAACGTGACGCGGACCTGGGAGCCGATGGGGTGCGGGACGCGGGTCTCGACGAACATGCCGCCCTCGGAGATGTTCCGGGCGATCCCGAGCCCCATCCCGCGCTCGCCCTCGAGGTAGACGCGGAAGACCTTGTCGAGGCGCGGCGTCGCGCGACGTTCCACCGGCGCCGTCGTCCGCCCGTCCTTGCGGCTGTTCAGCATGTCGTCCGCCTCCTGCCTGAGACCGCAGGCTAGGGCGGTGTGCGAATGTGGTCAAAAAAGCGACCTGCGCCTTCATGGGCGCTCCTGCCGCACGCCGAAGGATTAACTTTCCTACAGGCCGGAGGGCGCCACGCTAGACTCGAGGCACCCGCCCGGGCGACCTGCCCGATTCGAACGGACTCCATCACATGCGTCTTCTCTGGGTCGCGGTACTGCTCCTCGCCTCCACCCCTGCTGCCGTCCGAGCGGGCGAGCGCTTCGACGCCGTCGCGACGAGCGCGGAGCGCCTCGACGCGCTCGAGCCCTTCCTCGCGCGCTACGTCGGCCACTGCACCGACATCTACACGCGCGCGGCCTGCGAGGCGAATGTGCTCGCGGCGCGCCGGTCCGTCGCCGGCAAGACGTTCACCGTTCGTGTCACCGACGCGGCGACGCTGGTCCGCGCCGAGCTGCAGGGCGACGGCTTCGTGCTGCTCGTGACGCCCTTCGTGGACGGCGGCGGGCTCGCCCTCACCCACGGCGCGCCGGCGCGGCAGGACGCCTCCGGCCACCCCCTCGTGAACCTCATCCCCATCCGCGGAAAGCTCCCGCCGGGCGTGATGGACATGGAGTTCCAGGGGCCGTTCCGCACCGGCGCCATCGAGCTCGAGATCGTCTTCAAGCCCGAGCGGACCTGGAAGCTGCCGCGGCGCGGCGAGGGCGGGCAGATGGAGGGCGTCGCCGCCCGCTTCGTGGCCATCCGCGTCATGGACGCGCGCACCGGCAACGAGATCGCCTCGCGCGTGCTGTAGCCGCCGCGCGAAAGCTGCTGCAGAGGGCCGCCCCGCCGACCGGGACGGCCCTCTGCTCTTCTGCGAGGCCCAGGCTACTGCCGTCCGCCGACCGGGACGGCCACGTAGACGAGGTCCTGGCCGCGGCGCACGCGCAGGAGCGCGACCTCGCCGTCCTTCATCCTGGCGATCGCCTGCGCGACGTCCTGGACCGTCTTCACCGGCTTCCGGTTCAGCTCGACGATGATCATGCCGGGTTCGATGCCGGCGCGCGCGGCCGGACCGCTCGCCACCACGTCGCGGACCAGCACGCCGTCGCCCGGCTCGACCCCGACCTGGCGCGCGATCTGCGGCGTCAGATCGCCGAGCGTCACGCCGAGCTTCGGGCTCTTGTCGCCCTTCGGCTCCTCCTCGCCCGTGTCGCCGCGCGCGATCGCCTCCTCGTCGTCCGGACGCTGCGCGACGGCGAAGCTCACCTGCTTCTTCTGCCCGCCGCGGAGCACCGTGAGGTCCACCTTGCTGCCCGGCGCGACCAGGGCGACGGTGCGCGTGAGATCGCTGCCCGAGGCCACCGGCTTCCCGTTCACCGCGACGATGACGTCGCCCGGCTGGACGCCGGCCTTGGCGGCGGGGCCGCGCGGCACGACGGCCTGCACGAGCGCGCCCTTCTGATCGGGCGGCAGCCCGAAGCCCTGCGCGAGGTCGCGGCTCAGGTCCGTGATCGACACGCCCGCGTAGCCGCGCGTCACCTTCCCCTTCTCGCGGAGCTGCGGGAGGATCGACTTCGCGAGGTTGATCGGGACCGCGAAGCCGACGCCCGAGCCGAGCTGCGGCGACACGATGGCCGTGTTGATGCCGACCACCTCGCCCTTGAGGTTGAAGAGCGGGCCGCCCGAGTTGCCGGAGTTGATGGCGGCGTCGGTCTGGAGGAAGTCGTCGTACGTGCCGGTGGGGTTCACCTCGCGGCCGCGGTGCTTCGCCGAGATGATGCCGAGCGTGGCGGTGTTGCGCAGGCCGAAGGGGCTGCCGAGCGCGAGCACGAAGTCGCCCTGCCGGATCGCGTCGGAGTCGCCGAGCACGACCGTGGGGAGGTTCTTCGGCGGGTTCACGAGCTTGATGAGCGCCACGTCGGTGGCCGGGTCCCGCCCGACCGTCTCGGCCTTGAACTCGCCGCCGTCGGTCAGCCGGACGAGGATGTCCGTGGCGTCCTGGACGACGTGGTTGTTCGTGAGGATGAAGCCCTCCGGGCTGATGAGGAAGCCCGAGCCGAGCGACGAGCCGCGGAACTCCTCGGGCATCTGCGGCGCGGGGCGGCCGCCGAAGAACCGGTCGAAGAAGTCCTGGAACTCCTGGTCGTCGCCGCCGCCCTGCCCGGGCGCGCCGCCGCGGCCGCCCGGGGCCTGCCCGCGGCCGTGCGGCGACTGAGGCATCCCGCGGACGGGCGGGTGCTTCATGACGGTGGTGGTCGAGATGTTCACGACCGCGCCCTGCACCTTCTCGATGAGCGGCGCCACCGAGCCCTGAGAAGGAACGGCGATCTGCGCCTGCTGCTGCGCGGACTGCTGTGGGGACTGCTGCGCGGCGTCGACGTACAGCGGCGCCCCCCCACCGGCCGGTGCCGCTGCGGAACGCTGGGGCTCGGTCGCGGCGCGGCCATCCTGCGAGCACGCGAGCAGGGCCGCGATGAACGTGACGCTGAGGCTTCGACGGAAGATGCGGCGCATGCTGCACTCCTGGGAAAGTTGATCCGGCCGAAAGACGCCCGGCGTGGAGATCTATTCCCGCCACGCCGCGGCCGGAGCGGAACCGCGCGAGATGCTACGCCTGCGCGAGACGCCCCACCCGCACCCGCGCGGGGCGAAGGACGCGGTCGCCGATGCGATACCCCGGCCGGATCTCGTGCAGCACGACGCCGTCCTGCGCCGCGTCCGCCACGGGGATGACGTCGATGGCCTCGGCGACGTGGGGATCGAAGGGCTGGCCTTGCACGGGGATCTTCTGCGCGCCGAGCTCGGCGATCCGCTTGTGCAGCGAGACCAGCGAGATGCGCACGCCCTCCGCGAGGTTCCGCAGGGCGTCCCCCTGCACCTCGCCGGCGCTCACCGCCGCCAGCGCTCGCTCGAGATCGTCGGCCGCCTCGAGGAGCGCCTGCACCACGTTGGCGCGCTCGGCCTCCAGGAGGCGCGTGCGCTCGCGCTCGAGGCGCTGCCGGAAGGCCTTGTTGTCCTCGACGAGCGACGCGTACGCGCGCGACAGCTCGTCGATCCGGGTCTGCTGGGCGGCGAGCTGCGCGTCGCGCGGGTCCGCGCCGGCCTCCGCCTCCGGAGCCGCCTGCGCGCCCCCGGTCCCCTCGGACCCGCCCTCCTCCACCGGCGCGCCGTCGCTGCGGAACCGCCGCCTGTCGACGACCTTCACCTGCGGCTCGCCACCCTCCGCGCCGGGCGCACCGCGACGTTCATCGGACATGCCTTGTCGTTACCTCCGGCCGCGAACGTAACCACACGTCCAGGGCTGTCAAACGCGTAGAGCCCCGCCTGCGCGCGGACGCGCCGGGGGCTCATTCGATCGGGACGGCGCGCCGTTCGGCGCGGGCTCAGGGCGGCGGCGGGTCTCCGGGCAGCTCGTCGAGGGCCTCGCCACGCGCGTCGCGGATCTCCACGCCCGCGGCGCGCAGGCTGTAGAACAGCAACCAGCGCTCCGCCGGGGACAGGCTGCCGTGGGGGAGCGCCCGATCGATCTCCTGGAGCGACAGGTGTCCCCGCCGGATGCCGGTCTGGAAGAGGACCTTGCGCGCCTCGTGGCTCTCGGACGCGTGCTTCACTCTCCGTCCCCGGGTGCCGTGCGAGCCACCGCCTGCGGCCCCTGCCAGGAGTCGCGGTGCTCCTCCGCCATCGCCACCGGCCGCGAGGGGTTCTCGGGCGGCGCCTCCGCGTGGCCGGGGCCGTGGATGGTGCCGGGCCGGGAGACCTTCGGGCCCCACAGCCGCGTCATCTCCTCCTCCTCGACCACCTCCGCCGTGAGGAGCCGCGCGGCCATGGCGTCGAGCTTCTCGCGGTGGTGGCGGATCGCCTCCTGCGCGCGCCCGTGCGCCTCCACGACGAGGGACTGCACCTCGCGGTCCACCTCGAGCGCCGTCTGCTCCGAGTACGTACGCGGCTCGAACCCCTTGCCGAGGAAGGACGGCGCGCGCTCCTCGTTGAGCGCGATCGGCCCGAGCGCTGGGCTCATGCCGTAGTCCTTGACCATCATGCGGGCGAGCCCGGTCGCCTGCTGGAGGTCGTTGGAGGCGCCGGTGGACGGCTCGCCGAACACCTCCTCCTCCGCGACGCGGCCGCCCATGAGCCCCGCCATGCGGTCTCGCAGCTCGGATAGCGTGAGGAGGTAGCGATCCTCGATGGGCAGCTGGAGCGTGTACCCGAGCGCGCCGAGGCCGCGCGGGATGATGGAGACCTTCGTCACCCGGTCCGCGTAGGGCAGCATCCAGGAGACGAGCGCGTGCCCGGCCTCGTGGAACGCGACGATCTCCTTCTCGCGCTCGTTGATGCGCCGGCTCTTCTTCTCGAGCCCGGCGACGACGCGCTCGATCGCCTCCTCGAACTCCGAGCGCGTGACCGCGCTCTTGTTGCGCCGCGCGGCGAGGAGCGCCGCCTCGTTCACGACGTTCGCGAGGTCGGCGCCCGCGAAGCCCGGCGTCCGCGCCGCGACCGAGCGGAGGTCCACGTCGGCGCCGAGCTTCACGTTCTTCGCGTGGATCTGGAGGATCTTCTCGCGGCCGCGCTTGTCCGGGCGGTCCACGAGGACCTGCCGGTCGAAGCGGCCCGGCCGCATCAGCGCCGGGTCGAGGATCTCGGGCCGGTTCGTCGCGCCCATGATGATGAGCCCGGCGCGGGCGTCGAACCCGTCCATCTCCGCGAGGAGCTGGTTCAGCGTCTGCTCGCGCTCGTCGTGGCCGCCGACGACGCCCGAGTTGCGCGACTTGCCGAGCGCGTCGAGCTCGTCGATGAACACGATGCAAGGCGCCTTCTGCGTCGCCTGCGCGAAGAGGTCGCGCACGCGGGCGGCGCCGACGCCCACGAACATCTCGACGAACTCGGAGCCCGAGAGCGAGAAGAACGGCACGCCCGCCTCGCCCGCGGTGGCGCGCGCGAGGAGCGTCTTGCCGGTCCCCGGGGGTCCGACGAGCAGCACGCCCTTCGGGATCCGGCCGCCGAGCCGCCGGTACTTCTCCGGCGTCTTCAGGAACTCGACGATCTCCTGGAGCTCCTCGACCGCCTCGTCGATGCCGGCCACGTCCTGGAAGGTGATGCCGGTGTCCGGCTCCATGTGGACGCGCGCGCGCGTCTTGCCGAACGCCATGACGCCCGGCGGCCCCTGGCCCATCTGTCCGGACATGCGCCGCATGATCCACGCCCAGAACAGGAGCCCGAGCGCGATGGGCGCGACCCAGACCCAGAACAGGTCGCCCATGCCGCCGCCGGCGACCGCGTCGTACGGCACGCCGGCCTTCTCGATGGCCGGGACGAGCTCGTCGTCGCCGCCGGGGATGCGCGTCGCGACGTACGGGAGCGCCTGACCACCCTTGTCGCTCTTGTCGCCGTCGGCGGCGCCGCCCTCCACCGGCTTCGGGATGCCGCGCACCCAGTCCGGCCCGATCACGACGCGCTCGAAGCTGCTCTGGCGCACCATGTCCTTGAACTGCGAGTACGGGATGCGCCGCACGCCGACGTCCTGGAACGCGCGGAAGAGGAACACCGCCAGCGCGATGAGCACGAGCCACGCCGCCGGCGAGGCGAGCGGCACGCGTGTCTGCGGTCCCTGGCGCGAGCCTCGCTCGCCCCGCTGTCCGTGTGGCTTCTTGTCGTCCGCTGGCACTGGGCCTCCCGCCCCCTTCGCAGGGAATCTGTGCATGTCGGGGGAGCGGGCAATCCGCCGCCTCACGATGGAGCGCACCGAACCGAGGTCGGGCGAGGGCAGCAGACCGGCAGGGTCTTGCCAGGCGGGCGCGTGGCCGAAAGACGGGCGCTTCCGCGGCGCGGGCTGGCGCGCCGCGCTACGATCCGGTGGACGCCCCTGGCGTCACAGCCCGAGCAGCTTCGCGATGGTCTTCTCGTCCGCCGCGGGGAACTCGTACTGATCGAGCTCGTCGGGGCGCACCCACCGGTGGGCGTGGACGCGCAGGTTCTGGATGGGCCCGCTCACGAGCCGGCAGCGGTAGACGCAGAAGTCGATGTCGTAGCTCTCGTACGCGTGCTCGACGTGGATCACGCGATCGCCGACCTCGACGCCGATCGCCATCTCCTCGCGCAGCTCGCGCGCGAGCGCCGCGGGGTCCGTCTCCCCCGCCTCGACGCGTCCGCCGGGAAACTCCCACAGGAGCGGCAACGACGCGCGGGGCGGGCGCTGGGTGATGAGGTACTTCCCGTCCTGCTCGATCATCGCCCCGACGACCCGGATCTTCCGGCGCATCGCTTGTGTCCCCGTTCGCCTCGAGGCCGTCGGACGGCGCTCGCCTGAACTCGTCGGAACGACGCGGCGGGCGCGACCGCCCGCTCCGGCAGGCGGCGCACCTCGCCGACCCTCATGAATTGTAGAATCGGCACACCATGGCGTCCATCCGGTTCCTCGGCGCGGCGGGTACGGTGACCGGCTCGCGCTTCCTCGTCGAGTCCGGCTCGGCGCGGGTCCTCGTCGACGCGGGCCTGTTCCAGGGGCAGAAGGAGCTGCGGCTCAGGAACCGCGCGCCCTGGCCGGTGCCGCCGGGCTCGATCGACGCGGTGGTCCTCACCCACGCGCACCTCGACCACACCGGGGCCTTGCCGCAGCTCGTCCGCGACGGCTTCCGCGGCCTCGCGCATTGCACGCCCGCGACGCGCGACCTCGCAGGCCTCCTGCTGCCCGACTCGGGCCGGCTGCAGGAGGAGGAGGCGCGCTACGCGAACCGAAAGGGTTACTCGAAGCACGCCCCGAATGCGGCGCCGCTCTACTCGGAGGCCGACGCGCTGGCCGCGCTCCCCGTCCTCTCGCCCCTCCGCTACGGAGAGCTGCGCGAGGTCGTCCCGGGCGTTCGCCTCCGCTTCCGCCGCGCGGGCCACATCCTCGGCAGCGCCCTCGCGGAGCTCGTCCTGGATGGCCCCCGGCCCCTGAGGCTCCTCTTCAGCGGCGATCTCGGCCGCTACGGCGCGCCGATCCTGCCCGACCCGGAGCCGGGCGCCGCCGCCGCCGCGCTCGTCCTCGAGAGCACCTACGGCGGCAAGCGCCACCCGGAGGTCCCCGCCGCGGCGGCCCTGGCGGAGGAGATCCGGCGCTCCGTGCACGCGGGCGGGGCCATCGTGATTCCGGCCTTCGCGATCGGCCGCACCCAGGAGGTGCTGTTCACGCTCCGCGCGCTCGAGAAGCGCGGCGAGATCCCGGCCCTCCCCGTCTTCGTGGACTCGCCGATGGCGCTCGACGCGACGCCGTTCTTCCTCGCGCACCGCGACGAGCACGACGACGAGATGACGAGGCTCATGGCGGCCGGCGAGGAGCCGCTCCGGCCGGCGAAGCTCACCTTCTGCCGGAGCCCCGATCAGTCGAAGGCGCTGAACGACGTGCAGGGCCCGTGCATCATCCTGTCCGCCTCGGGCATGGCGACCGGCGGGCGCGTGCTCCACCACCTCGCGCACCGGCTGCCCGATCCGCGGACCACCGTCCTGCTCGTCGGCTTCCAGGCGGCCGGGACGCGCGGCGCCACGCTCCAGAGCGGCGCGCAGACCGTCCGGATCCACGGCGAGGACGTGCCGGTGAGGGCGCGGGTGGCCACGATCAGCGGCTTCTCGGCGCACGCCGACGAGGCGGAGCTCTCGCGCTGGCTCGCGACGTTCCCCTCGAAGCCGCGGCGGACCTTCCTCGTGCACGGCGAGGCCGCCGCGCTCGCCGCCTCGAAGGCGCGGATGGACGCGCTCGGCTGGCCGGCGCACGTGCCGCGCCACCTCGAGGAGGTCGCGCTGTGATCCCCGTCCCACCCCGGGGGACGCGCTGATGCTCGGCCCGCGGCTGCTCCTCGACGGTGCCCTGGGGACGGCGCTCATCGCGCGCGGGCTCCCTCCGGAGGCGCTCCCGGAGGAGTGGCTCCTCGCGCGTCCCGGGGTCGTCCGCGACGTCCACGCGGAGCACGCCGCGGCCGGGGCCGGTCTCCTCCTCACCTGCACCTTCAACCTGGCGGCGCCGAGGCTCGCCGCGCGCCTCGATCCCGTCCGCGTCGAGGCGCTCGCCGCGGCGGCGGTGCGGGTCGCGCGCGAGGCGGCTCCGCACGCGCGGGTCGCCGGCGCGCTCGGCCCGACGGGCCTCGCCGGCCCGGGACGATCCGCGCCGGTCCGCGCCCTCGCCGCGGGCTA
>NZ_JALCZB010000132.1:0-10166 GCF_022690745.1 Anaeromyxobacter sp. SG64
CGCCACCGCGCCCGGCGGAGGGGCGACGGGCGCGCCGGCGCTCGCAGGGGCGGCCGGTGCGGGCGCCTGCTGCTGCACGGAGGCGGGCTGCGCGCTCGCAGGGGCGGGCGCAGGCGAGGGAGCGGGCACGGCCGCGACGGCCGGGACGCGCTCGAGCTGCTTGTTCGTGTACCAGACGACGCCGGCAGCGCCGGCCGCGACGAGGAGCGCCACGGCGGTCACGCCGACCCCGACCGCGCGCGAGATGCTGCGGCGGCTGCGCGCCTCCTCGGCGCCGCGCGCCACCGACGAGCGGCGCTCGATCTTCTTCTCCTCGGTCTTCTCGAGCCCCTTGATGGGGAGCGGGATCGCGCCGGTCGGATCCACCCCGCCGCCCTCCGGCAGCGCGTCGACGAGCGACTTCACGCCGCCGAGGGACCTCGGCTCGGCCTTCTGCGCCGGCGCGCCGCTCGAGGCGATCTCCTCGCTCGCGAGGGCGGCCAGGGCGGAGGCCGCCACCGGCTTCCAGGAGACGTCCGCCCCCGGCTGCGCGGCGAAGTCGCCGCGCGAGGCCTCCGGGCGCGGCTCGACGGGGCGGGACCCCCTCCCCTGCGGCACGGGCGCGAGCTGCGCCGCGAGCTCCGCGACGCTGGAGAGCGGCTGCCAGTCGCCCATCCCCGGACGCCACACGAGCGAGTCGGGGCCGACGTCGCCGCCCTCCCACTTGCGCTTCACCTCGGCGATCGGCAGCGGGCCGACCTGCGCCTGCCCGATCGCGACGTACCACTCGGTCGAGGGCGCCGGGGCCGCCGCGATGCGTGCGGCGTCCTCGTCGCCCATCGCCTGCGTGGCCGAGAGGTCGGGCGCGGGCTCGGGCTTGCGCGCGGGCGCGTCCCCGAAGGCGTTGTCGAACGCGTTGCCGAGCTCGACGTCGAGGCCGCCGCTGGGGATGGGGGCGGACGCGGCGGGCGCGACCGCGGGCTCCTCCGCGGGGCGGCGGACGTGGATGACGGTCCCGCACTTCTTGCAACGGACCTTCACCCCGGACGGCCCGACCTTCTCGTCCGAGATCATGTACTGCGCGCTGCAGCTGTCGCAGGTGAATTTCATGGGTAAGCCCGCGTCGATCCTAGGTTTGGGTAGCGTCCAGCGTCAAGGAGCGGGACCTCACGCCGGCACCACGCAAGACACCCCGAGCTTCTCCCGGAGCGTGCCGTACTCCTCGGAGACGCAGAACCCCGCGAGGTCGCGGAGGCGCGTCTCCTCCCTCAGCTTCGAAACCTGGGGCTTCTCGGCGACCACCGCCCGGCGGACCACGTCGAGGTCGCCCGCCACGAGCGTGGCCACCCGGTTCGAGGTCAGCTCCGCGCCGTCGAGGTAGGCCCGGACGTCGCCCGGGTGCTGCAGGTCGCAGTAGCTCCGGGCGAGGAGCTTCAGGGTGTTCTTGGTGACGTTCTCCGGCAGCGTGCGCTCGAGCTCGCGCTTGAGCTTCTCGACGAGGTGCGGATCCGCCGTGACGACGAACCGGGAGCTCCCCACCGAGCAGGCCGCCTGGAAGACGAGGTCGAGCTGGTCGTGCGGCATGAGCCGGGCGAGCAGGAGCTCCGGGCGCGCGAACGCCATCGCCTTCGCGATCGCGAACCAGAGCTCCTTCTTGGGCCGCTCCCGGAACATGTCCTCCGAGGCCACGAGGCCCGCCGGCTCCGTGGGCACGAGCTGCAGCCGCTGCGGGACGTCGTCCTTGCGGAAGAGCCGCAGCCGCCCCTCGAAGCCGAGGGTGCGCTCCACGTACTTGAACATGTTCGCGAAGAAGAGCATCGAGCCGCGCACGTCGAGCTCGTCCTTCTTCGGCGTGATCCCGAGGTCCTTCTCGCGCTGGACGAACATCCCGCGGGCGTGCAGCGCGAGCAGCGTCATGATGTCGGCGAGCGGCCCCTTCACGCGCTCGTGGAGGAGGAGCGCCCAGAGCGCGTCGTCGAGCGGCCGGCTCGCCTGATCGCGCGCGAACTTCTTGAGGCGGCCGACCACCTGGACCTCGTCGCCGCTCGCGCCGCCCAGGAGGTGGACGCGCACCTGCGCCGCGCCGTAGGCGAGGTCGTACTGCTTGCGGGCGGCGTGGAGCGAGACGAGCGCGGAGGCCGCCTTCTGCGGCTTCGCCCCGAGCTTCACGAGCTGCCGGTAGGCGGCGATCGCGCCGGCCTCCTCGCCGGGCTTCTTCGCGGCGAGATCGGCGTAGGCCTCGAGCGCGGCCGCGTCCTCCGTGTCCGAGCGCGCGACGACGCCGTAGGCGGTGCGGGCGCCGTCCTCGTTGCGGAGCACGTCGCGGTAGAGATCGCCGAGCGTCCGCCACAGCGCGACGCGCGCCTGCGCGACGTCGGGCGTCTTCGGGAGCCGCTGGATCATCCGCACGTACGCCTGCTCGAGGTCGGTCCAGCGCTTCCCCTTCGTGAGGATCTCCTCGATCTTCGCGAACGCCTGGACGAGGCGCGGGTTCCGATCGAGCGCCTTCTCGAGCTCCGCGACCGCCGCGGTCTCGTCCTTCACCTCGTCCTGCAGGACGTCGGCGAGCGCGGCGTGCAGCCGCGCCGCGCGGACCGGATCGGCCTGGACCTCCGGGCGGGCGATGATCTGCGCGAGCACGTCGGCGGACTTCTGGCCCTGGCGCGTCTCGCGGTAGAGGCCGAGGAGCGCCTCGGTCACCGGGAGCGCGGTGGGATCGAGCTTCGAGGCGGCGAGGAATGCGTCGATCGCCTGGTAGGGATCCTTGAGCCGGTCGCGACAGGCCTCGCCGATGGCGACGAGGTTCGCGAGCTTGGCCGGGCCCTCGAGGAGGGGCAGCAGCCGCTGCCGCTGCTCCACCGCGCCCTCCACGTCGCCCATCGCCTCCAGGGCGGCGACGAGGCTCTTGCGCGACGGCTCGTGGTTCGCGTCGATCTCGAGCGCCTTCTTGTAGGCGTTCGCGGCGCGCTCGGTCTGCCCGAGCTTCCCGGCGATCTCGCCGATCTGCCAGTGCGTCTCGACGACCTCGAGATCGGTGAGCGCGTCGCGGTGGTGCACGATCACGGTCGTGAAGATCCGGAGCGCCTCCTCCCACTGCTGCTCGGCGACGAGCAGGTTCCCGAGCCCCTCGAGCGCGGGCAGGTAGGTCGAGTCGAGCTCGTAGGCCCGGCGGTAGCACGCGAGCGCCTTGTCGCGCTTGCCGAGCTTCTCGGCGACGTAGCCCTGGCGGTAGGACTGCCGGCAGAGCTCCTTCGGATCCCCCTCGAGCGCGAGCGCCTCGACCACCCCGTCGAGCACGCGCTCCGCGTCCGGCCAGCGCGCCTGCGCGACGTAGATGTCCGCGAGCGGCCGCGCCGCGTCGGGGAAGCCCGCGGTGCGCTTCAGCGCCTCCTCGTAGTAGCGCGCCGCCTGATCGCGGTCGTCGCGCTCCTCGTGGTAGATGCGGCCCGCCGACGCGTAGAGGCCGGTCTTCTCCGCAGCGTCCGGCGTGTAGCGGGCCTCCTCGAGGAGCATCTCCAGGAACCGGTCGCGATCCCGCTCGCGCTCGGCGATCCCCTTCAGCGCGCGGAGGGCGGGCAGGCAGCCCGGGTCGAGCTGCAGCGCGCGCGCGTACGCCTCCTTCGCGCCGGCCGCGTCCATGAGCATGTCCTCGTGGATGGCGCCGATGCGGACGTGGATCTCGACCGCGTCCCGGGCGCCGCCGGCGATGCGCGCCTCGCGGCGCAGCATGTCGAGGGCCAGGTTCCAGTTGCCGCTCCGCTCGTACAGCCGGCCGAGCGCGGAGACGGCCTCGCGCGAGTCCGGGTCGAGCTGCAGGGCGTGGTTGAAGATCGCCTCCGCGCGGTCGACGCGGGACATCTCCTTCCACCACACCTCGCCGATGGCGACCTCGAGCGCGACCTGCTCGCGCCGGTCGGTCACGAGCGACAGGTGGTGCTGCATGACGCTGATGAGCCGGTCCCAGAGCCCCTCGTCGCGGTAGAGCCGCTCGAGCCCCTTCACGGCGGCGAGGTTGCCGCCGTCCACGCGGAGGATGGCCTCCTCCTTCTCGATGGCGGCGCGCGGGTCGTGCAGCTTCTCCTCGTGGATCCCCGCGCTCTTCGCGAGGATCCGCACCCGCTCGCGCGGGTCCTCGGCCAGCGCGATCTGCCGCTCGTAGACCCGGTTCAGCTCGGCGAAGCGGTCGAGCTTCGTGTAGAGCCGCTCGAGGCCGGCGAGCGCGCCCGCGCTCCGGTCGTCGAGCCCGAGGACGGTCCGGTACGCCTCGACCGCCGCCTCGTCGTCGCCGATCTCGTTCTCGTAGAGCGCGGCGATCTGGAGCTGGAACGCGATCCGCTGCGCGTCGTCCGGCGCGAGGTCGCGCGCGCGGGAGAGCACGCCCGCGAGGTCCGCCCAGCGCTGCTCGCGCCGGTAGAGGCCGGAGAGCGCCTCGAGCGCGAGCGCGTCCGCGCCGTCCAGCTCGAGGACGCGCCGGAGCGCGCCCACCGCCTCGTCCACGTCGCCGAGCTCGCCGTCGTAGATCTTCGCGACCTCGAGCAGGGTCGCCTTCTTCTCCTCGAGCCCCGCCGCCGCCTCGAGCTTCTGCTCGAGGGTGATGACGAGGTCGCGCACGCGGCCGCGCCGCTTGAAGAGCTCGGTGAGCGCCTCGAGGGCCTCCGGGCTCGCCGGATCCGCCTCCAGCGCGCGGCGGAAGGCGGCCTCCGCGCCCTCCAGGTCGTCGAGCCGCTCGTCGCGCAGCTTGCCGAGCCGGAGCATGAGCCGCGCGCGCACGATCCCGCGCGCCTCCTCGGAGACCTGCTCGAGCACCCCGGCGAGCTCCTCGTGCGCCTCGGTCTCGTCGGCGAGCCGCTCCGCCGCCTCGAGCGCCTCGGCGTCGCCGGGCGCCTCCCCGAGCGCGCGGCACCAGGAGAGGAAGGCCATCTCCTTCTGGCCGAGCTTCTTCTCGTGGACGCCCGCGACCTCCTTCAGGAGCGCGACCTTCTCGGCGGGATCGACCACGTTGGGGGCGAAGACGTCGCAGGCCCGCGTGAACGCGCGCCAGTTGCCGGCCGCCTGGTGGATGGCGCGCAGCGCGTCGTAGGCGGTCCGGTTGGCCGGGTCGAGCTCGAGCACCTTGTCGAGCGCCGAGGCGGCGGCGTCCGGGCGACGCTGCTGCTTCCAGAGCTCGGCCACCGCCAGCCAGGCCGGGATCGCCTCGGCGGGCCCGCCCTGCGCGGCGAGGAGCGCCGCGCGGGCCTCCGCCGCCCGCACGCCCTCGGCGGCTGCGCCGGCCGCCCGGAACACCTCCTCGATCCGCACCAGCTCGTCGGCCCCGTGCGGCTCGATGTCGAACGCGAGCTTCGCCTGCTCGATGGCCTCGCGCTTGTTGCCGGCGCGGAGCAGCACCTCGGCGAGCTCGAGGCGCACGCGCTTCACGCCCGCCGCGTCCTCCTGCACCGGCACGAGGCGGCGGTAGACGCCTGCGAGCGCCTCCACGTCGCCCTGCGCCGCGTGGATGTCGCGCAGCGCCTCGAGCGCCCGGCGGTTCTTCGGATCCGAGTCGAGCACCGCCTTGTACGACTGGGTCGCCTGCGCGAGGTCGCCGAGGCGCGAGCCGAGGATCGCCCCGAGCTTGTCGTTCAGCCGGGCGATCTCCCGCCGGTCCACGGTGGCCTGCACGCGCAGGCGCAGGTGCTGGGCGAGGTCCTGCCAGCGCTCGAGCCGCTCGTAGAGGTCCTCGAGCGCGGCGAGCGCGCCGTCGTGGCGCGGCCGCGCGGCGAGGAGCTCCTTCCAGAGCGCGACCGACTCGTCGAGGTGGCCGAGGTCGGCCGCCAGCGCGGCCATCTTGGCGAGCACGCGCTCGCGCGCCGCGGCGTCGCCGGGCGCCACCCGCTGCGCGGCGAGGTTCCGGAAGAGGTCCTCGCGCCGGCCGGCCGCCTCGTAGAGCTCCTCGAGGGCGCGGAGCGAGGCGACGTGGCGCGGGTCGGCCGCGGCCGCGGCCTCGTAGGCCTCGGCGGCGCGGTCCGGCGCGGCGAGCCGCTCCTCGCACAGCTGGCCGAGCCGGAACAGGGTCTGCACCCGGTCCGCCCCCTGCGCGACGTGGGCGCGCTGCGCGAGCACGTCGGCGAGGTCCTCCCACTGCTCGAGCCGCTGGAAGAGCCGCTCGAGGGCGGGCAGCGCCTGCGCCGCGGAGCTCTCGTCGAGCGCGACCGCCTTCCGGTAGAAGCCCGCCGCGCGGGAGGGCTCGGCGAGCTTCTCCTCGTAGAGCGCGCCGAGCCGGAGGGCGACCTGGGCCGTCTCCACCGGCGGGAGCCGGTCGAGCTCGTCCTCGTAGATCGCCGCGAGCTCCTCGTCGTGCCCGCTCGTCTCGGCGAGCGCGTCCATGCGGGCGCGCAGCGCACCGTCGGCAGGGTCCTCGCGGAACGCCTTGCAGAGCGCCAGGAACGCGAGCTGCGGGTCGCCGAGCTGCCGCTCGCGGAGCTCCGCGAGCTGCACGTAGAGCGCCTTGCGCTCGAGCGGGTCCGGCCGCTCCGCGGCGCGCAGCTCGAGCACCGCGGCCTGCTTGGCGGAGTCGCCGCCGCGGCCGTACGCCCCCTCGAGGATGGTCGCCGCGCGCGCGTTCGCAGGATCCTTCTGGAGCATCCCCTCCAGCCGGGCGATCGCCTCCGGGTGATCCGGGCGGGCCGCGAGCACCTCCTCGTAGAGGGAGAGCGCGCCCTCCCGGTCCACGAGGCGCGTCTCCTTCAGCTCGGCGAGCCGCTGGCGCAGCGGCACGAGCGCCGCGTCGTCGCCGGCGGCGGCCGCGGCGTCGATCTCGCGCGCGAGCACCTCGCCGAGGTCCACCCAGCGCTCGGTCCGGACGCAGAGCCGGTCCATGCGCGCGAGCGCGTCCCGGTCGTGCGGGGCGACGTCCAGCAGCCGGCGCAGGCTCTGGATCGCGCCGGCGAGGTCGCCGAGCCGCTCGTCCTGCACGGCGGCGAGCTCGGCGAGGAGCGCGGCGAGGCCGTCGGGCGACTCCTCCTGCGCGATCGCGCGCCGCAGCGCCTGCGCCAGCGCCTCGGGCTCTCCCCCCTCGCGGAGGGCGGCGACGAGCCCCGCGGTCGCCTCCCGGTCGTCCGGCGCGAGGTCGAGCAGCCGCTGCCAGGCCTCTGCAGCGCGGCGCGGATCGTCGTTCGCGAGCCGCGCGATGCGCCGCTGGTACTCGGCGCGCGCGGCGGGGTCGAGCGCGCGATCGGCGTGCTCCTGGAGCAGCGCCCCGAGCTCGTCCTCGAGGCCGGCCGCCTCCGCGTGCCGCGCGGCGAGCTCGAGCGACTCGAGCGCGTCGGGGTCGGCGGCGAGGGCCCGGCTCGCGGCGAGGAACGCCATCTCCGAGTTCTTGAGCTGACCGCCGTACACGGCGGCGACCCGGCGCAGGAGCGCCGCGCGGGCGGCGGGCTCGGTCTGGTGGGCCGCGCGCGCCTCCAGCACCTCGATCACCTTCGCGTGCTCGCCCTCGGCCGCGAAGATCGGCTCGAGGAGCATCGCCGCCTCGACCGCGGCGGGCCCGCTCCCGCGGGCGAGGTCCTCGAGCGCGGCGAGCGCGGCGGGGTGGCGCGGCACCTTCTCGAGCACCGCGCGGTAGCAGTCGAGCGCGCCGTCCGCGTCCGAGAGCCGCTGGTGGCGGATCCGCCCGAGCCGGTAGCGCAGCTCGGCGGCCTCGGCGACCAGGTTCGGCTGCCGGTCGGCGACGGCGACCTCGCGCGAGAGCACGGTGGCGAGCTCGTCCCACTTCTCGGCGGCGCCGAGCAGCTTTCCGAGCAGGCGCAGGGCGTTCGGGTCCTCGGGATCGACCGACAGGATCTTCCGGTAAGCGGCGACCGCGCCGTCCCGGTCGGAGAGCTGCTCAGCCATGATCTTCGCCACCTCGAGCAGGAGTTCCTTGCGTGCGACCGCGGCCGGAGCGACGTCGGCGAGCCGCCCGAGCGTCCGCGCCAGCTCGCGGTGCGCGCCGAGCTTCCGGTAAACGCGCGCGAGCGCGCCCAGCACCTCGGCGCTCGGCGCGACCTCCGCGATCTTCTCGTACCAGCGCGCCGCGGCGTCGGGCCGGCCGAGCCGATCCGCGGAGATCACCGCGAGGCGCCGCTCGAGCTCGAGCGAGACCTGCGGGGAGAGCCCCGGCGTGCCGAGCGCGTCCTCGAACGCGCCGGCGAGCTCCTCCCAGGCGCCCGTCGCCGCGGCGAGCCGCTCGAGCTCGGCGCGGGCACCGGGCGCGTCCGCGCCCCGCCTCAACGCGCCCTGCAGCTCTCGCAGCTTCGCGCCGAAGGCGCGCCCGCGGTCCCCGAGCCGCTCCTGGAGCGCCGCGATCTCGGCGAGGAGCGGCACCCGCTCGGCGTCGTCCGACGTCTCGAGCCGCACCTCGAGGAGCGCCGCCAGCTTCCGCGCGTCGCCGGCTGCGCGGTGCACGTCCTCGAGCACGCGCGCCGCGTCGCCGCGCGCGTCCGGCCGCGCGAGGAGCCGCTCGAGCCCGGCGACCGCGCCCGGATCGCGCGGCCGCTCGGCGAGCACGTCGGCGTACGCCTCGATGGCGGGGCGCGCGTCGGCGCCGGCCTCCAGGGCCGCGGCGCGCTTCAGGAGCAGCGGCACCCGCCGCCCGGGATCCCCGGCGGCGCCGTGCGCGAGGGCGGCGACCACCTCGAGCCACTCCGCGTCGCCCCGCGGCAGGAGCCGCTCGAGCCCCTCCAGCGCCGCGACGTCCGCGGGCGCCTCGGCCCGGGCGGCGCGGTACGCCTCGAGCGCCGCGGCCGGATCCCCGAGCTCCTCGGCCACGCGCGCCGCGTGGAGCAGGTGCTCGGCGCGCTCGGGCCCCTCGGCGAGCGCCGCGCGCCGCCGGGCGAGCTCCAGGAGCTCGGACGCGGAGCGCGCCGCTGCGTAGAGCGCCTCGAGGGCCTCGAGCGCCTCCGCGTCGTCGGTGACGGACTCGAGCACCCCCCGCCACGCCTGGATCGCCGGGGCGCCGCCGCCGTGCTCGGTGCGCAGGCGCGCGGCCTTCCGGCGCAGGGCGAGCCCCTCGTCCGGAGCCTCCGACCGGGCGGCCTCCTCCCACACGTCGCACAGCGCGTCCTCGTTCCCCGTCGCGCGGGCGAGCCGCTCGAGGTCCTCCGCGACCCCCGCGCGCGCGCCGCCGCCCTCGGAGAAGGCGCGGCAGGCCGCCACGAAGGCCATCGCGGGCTCGCCGAGATCGCGCTCCATCACGGCGCGGATCTCGGCGAGGAGCCCGGCGCGCTCGGCGGGATCCTGGATCGCCGCGAGGCGCCCCTCGCGCGCAGCGATGCGCTGGGCGTGCTCGCCGGCCTGCGTGAGCGCGGCGTCCGCGAGGTCGAGCGCGTCCCGGCCGACCTCGCCCGGCGTCGCCGCGAGCGCGACGATCGCGTCGCGCGAGGCGATCCGGGCCGGATCGCGGCGGAGGAGCTCGCCGTGCAGCTCGAGCGCCCCCGCCGGATCGTCGAGGCGCGTGCGGCGGAGCTCGGCGAGGCGCGCGGCGGCCTCCGGATCGAAGCCGCGCGCGAGGCGCCGCTCCAGCGCGGCGGCGAGGTCCGCGGGCCGGTCGAGCCGCTCGTGCAGCCGCTCCAGCGCTGCGCCCGCCTCCGCGTCCTCGGGGGCGAGGGCGGCCACGCCGCTCCAGGCGGCCGCGGCGCGATCCGGGTCGCCGAGCTTGCCCTCGGCGACGGCGGCCTCCTCGCGCAGCGCGTCCTCCCGCGCCGCGGGGTCGGTGGCGCGGCGCGCGATCTCGGCGCAGACGTCGGCGAGCTCGCCCCACCGCTCGCGCGAGCGGTGCAGGCGGCGCAGGGCGGAGAGGGCCTCGCGATCGCCGGGCGCGGCGGCGAGGAGGCGGCTCCACCCCTCGGCGGCGCGGTCCGGGTCCTTGCGGCCGTCGGCGAGCTCCGCGCGCTCGCGGAAGATCGCGGCGCGCAGCTCCGGCGGCGCGCTCTCGCCGATCGCGTCGTACACGCGGGCGCACGCCTCCTGCTCCTGCGCCTCTGCGGCGAGGCGCCGGAGCTCGGCGCGGTGCGCGGCGTCTGCGGGCGCGGCGCGCACCGCCTCGGCCATCGCGAGGAACGCGAGCGAGACCTGGTGCAGCTCCTGGTCGTGGACCCGCGCGGCGGCGCGCCAGGCGGCGGCCCGGGCGGCGGGGTCGGCGGCGAAGCGCGCCTCGGCCTCGTGGGCGCGGG
>NZ_JALCZB010000133.1:0-10159 GCF_022690745.1 Anaeromyxobacter sp. SG64
CGGGCCCCGCCATCGCGCCCGGCGAGCAGCCGCCCGCGCCGACCGAGCCCCCGCCGCCACCGGGTCTCGCCCCGGGGGACATCGGCCCCGGCGGCGGCCCGATCGACGGCGTCCCGACGACGCCGGTGCCACCTCCCGACGCCGGCACGCCCGCCGCGCCTCCCCCCACGCCCCCGCCGCCCATCGCGAGCCCGTGCGAGCTCTCGGTCGGGCTCGACGGCGGCCCCGCGCTCGAGGCGACGGCGGCGCGACACCCCACGCCTGCGTGGGAGCACCGTCCCGCCGCAGGCATGCGGCTCCGATGGGACGGGGTCCTCGACGCGGACGGGAACCTCTACTGGACCGAGCTCGCCGACGACGGCACGGGCGAGGTCGTCTCCGCCACGCGCGCGGGCCGGGTCCGCTGGCGCGCGCCCGCCGCCCACCTGGCCGCGCACGTCGCGCTCGTCGCGGACGGCGTCGTCGCCGTGCTCTCGCAGCCCACGATCGAGCCGCTCGGCGTGCCCGGCACCGCGCTCGAGGCGTTCCGCGCCGCGGACGGCGCGCCGCTCTGGACCCGCGACGTGGTCGCGGACGCGGCGCCGCTCGTGCCGGAGGCGGCGGGCCCGGCGCGCGCGTACGTGGGGGAGACGCACCCCGCGGCGGCGGACGGGGTCCTCTTCCTCTCGCTGACGGCGCTCGGAGCGGACGGCTACCAGTACCCGGGCGTGCTCCGCGTCGACCTCGAGAGCGGGAAGCTCGTGTCGCGGCGCGCGTTCGAGGGGGCGCGCACGATCTGGATGAGCTCGCCCGCGGCGATCGCGCCCGACGGCGCGCTCCTGTTCTCGGCCAGCACGGACGTGGTGGGCGCGACGGTCTACGCCACCGCGCCCGACGGCGGGGACCGCTTCGCCATCGCGCAGCCGAGCGATCACGCGAGCTGGCTCGCGAACGTGTCCGACCGGTTCGCCTTCGTGCAGTCGTTCCCGGACAGCCGCTTCCTCCCCGACGGCGGGCCGGCGTACGTGGACTGGCTCCGCCTCGAGGACGGGGCGCGGGCCGGCCGCGCCACCGGCGTGTCCGGCGAGGTGCTCTCGGCGGGAGGCTTCGCCTACGCGTTCGGCATCGGCACGGTCGCGCGCCTCGACCTCGACGGCTGCGCCGTCGCCTGGCGGCGGACCCTCGCCTCGGAGCCGCCCTCCGATCGCTCGACGCACCCGCACCTCACCACCGCGGTGACCGCGGTGACCGCGGACGGCGGCGTGCTGGTGCTCTCCGAGCTCGACGTCTATGGCGCGTCGTCGCTCGACGTGACGCTCGGGACCGCGGCGCTCGTCGCCCTCGGCCCGGACGGCGTCGAGCGCTGGCGCGCGGAGCTGCCGGTGGATGCGCTCTACGGGGGACCGGGCGCGCTCCACGGCGGCCGCTGGTTCGTCGCCCCGCTCCTGCCCGACCGGTCCACGGCGGTGCTGCGCGCGTTCGACGTGGGGATCGAGGGCGCGGAGCGGGGCTGGATCGCGCCCGACGGCGGGTTCGCCCGCGCGCGGCGCGCGAGGTAAACCAGGGAGTCGCGCCCGCGCGGATCGCGGATCAGGATCGGTCGCTCAGGCGATTCCGCCGGCGGGGTGGACGATGTGGATCCCGTCCTCCTGCCGCTGCATGTGCGGGCGGCTGATCCAGCGGCAGCGGCCGCAGAAGCTCCGCGCCTCGCCGTCCGTCACGCGCACGTCGAGGTCTCCGCCGCACAGCAGGCAGCCGTTCGGCAGGCGAAGGTCCTTCGAGTCGGTCGTGGGCGCCTGTGGCTCGTGCCTCATGCCACGACCGTAAGACCTGATCGTGGCTTGGCAAGTCGGGCGCACCGCTTGGCCCGCCCCGTCGGGAGCGTTGGGGACGAGGGGACGCTCGCCGGCGCACCTCGGGCGCTGCGCGCGGGCCGTCTCGCTCAGGCGACGGCGCGCCCCACGGCGCCGGCGATCACGCGCACCTGCCGCATGAGCTCGTCGAACTCGCGCGGCGTGAGGGACTGCTGCCCGTCGGAGAGGGCCTTCTCCGGCCGCGGGTGCACCTCGATGATGAGGCCGTCCGCGCCCGCCGCGACGCCGGCGCGCGCCATCGCCGCGACGTGGGCGCGGAGGCCGATGCCGTGCGAGGGGTCCACCACGACCGGCAGGTGCGTGAGGGCCTTCAGCACCGGCACGGCGTTCAGGTCGAGCGTGTTGCGGGTCATGGTCTCGAACGTGCGGATCCCGCGCTCGCAGAGCGCCACCTGGTAGTTGCCGCGCGAGACCACGTACTCGGCGGCCATCAGCCACTCCTTGATCGTGGCGGACGGCCCGCGCTTCAGGAGCACGGGCTTCCCGAGCGTGCCGAGCTGCTTCAGGAGCGAGAAGTTCTGCATGTTGCGCGCGCCGATCTGGAGGACGTCGGCGTACTCCGCCACCATCGGCAGCGTCTCGACGTCCATCACCTCGGTCACGACCTTGAGGCCCGTCTCCTCGCGGGCGAGCGCGAGCAGCTTCAGGCCCTCCTCGGCGAGCCCCTGGAACTCGTAGGGGCTCGTTCGCGGCTTGTAGGCGCCGCCCCGGAGGAAGCGCGCGCCGGCCGCGCGCACCGCGTGCGCCGCCTCGAGCAGCTGATCCTTCGACTCGACCGAGCACGGCCCCGCCATGATGGCGAGCGCGTTCCCGCCGAGCGGGACGCCGCCGACGTCGATGACCGTGTCCTCCTCCTTCACCTCGCGCGACACGAGCTTGAAGGGCTGCGAGACGCGCAGCGCCTCCTGCACGCCGGGGAGCGTCTCGAAGAGCTCCGGCTCGAGGCCCCCCTTGTTGCCGGTGATGCCGATGGCGACTCGCTGGGCGCCCGGGATGGGGTGGGCGGAGAGCCCGAGGGAGCGGACTCGCTCCACGACGGCGGCGACCTCGCCCTCGCTGGCGTGCGGCTTCATGACCACGAGCATCGGAACCTCCGGCAGGGAATTCCGAGTCTTAGCGCGTGGGAGCGACCCACTCAAGGACGGGCGCGCCGCCCGGACCCCGCGCGGCCGGTGAGGCGGGCGACCTCGGTCCTCCCCCGTACGGACCCGCTCGTCAGGTGCGCCCCCCTGCCGCCGTCCGTGCGGCGTATTAGACTGACCTTCGGGAGGCGCTCCGTATGAAGCTCCTTCGGATGATCCGGCGGGCGGCGCGGCAGGTGGACGAGATCGCGGCGGCGCTCGAGCTGCCCGGGACGGCGGACCGGATCGAGAAGCGGACGGACTTCGCGCACTGCCCGCGCCCGGTGCTCCTGCTGCACGGCTTCTTCGCCTCGCGCCGCACCTTCGACATCCTCGAGCGGCGCCTGCGGCGCGACGGCTACGGCGTCTTCTCCCTCCGCCTCGGCGGCCTCGGCGGCGCCTTCAACACCCGCGGCATCGACGACGTCGCGGACCTGGTGCGCGCGAAGGTCGAGCGCATCTACGCCCGGAACCCGGGCATGGGGCCGCTCACGATCGTCGGCCACTCGAAGGGCGGCCTCGTCGCCGCCTACTACGTGAAGCGGCTCGGCGGCTGGCGGCGCACGCGCGCGGTCGTGACGCTCGGCACCCCGCACCACGGCACGCCCCTCGCCTACCTCGGCCTGCCGCTCGGCGGGGTCTCGCGCTCGGTCTGGCAGATGATGCCCGGGAGCGCGTTCCTCGAGCGGCTCCACGACGGCCCGTGGCCGGCGCAGGTGCGCCTCGCGTCCATCTGGTCGCGCCGCGACGGGTGGGCCCCGTTCCCGAGCGGCGTGATCGAGACGCACGGGCTCCCGCACCTCGTGAACGTCGAGGTGAAGGGCGATCACCGGACGTTCGTGACGGGGAAGCGCGTCTACGAGGTGCTCCTCCGCGAGATCCGCGCCGGCGAGAGCGAGGCCCCGGTGATGCGCGGCCCGCTCACCGCGATGCGGGGCGGCCGCGCGGAGCGCGCCGCGAACGGCGCCCGCAAGGAGCCGGGCACCGACGCCGCCTGAGCTCGCGGGGGCCGCGCCGTTCGTCGGACGGGGGGCTGGACCCGCCCGCAGACGAATTACCTTCGCCCGCTCCGCGCCGCCGCGCGCGCGACGCGCCGCGGCCGGCTCGCGCTACACTCGGGCACGTGCGAGACCGCCGCTTCGACTTCCTCTACGAGCGCGAGAAGCAGCCGGTGAAGGCGTACGTCCTCGAGCGCTTCGCGGGCGAGCTCGCGCGCGAGCTCGAGGCGTGGCCGCCGCCGTTCCTGGACTGGGTGTCCGAGGAGCTGCGCGCGCGCTGGTCGGCCGGCGCGGCGGAGCGGCCGCGCGACGACGTGCTGCGCTTCGCGCTCGAGCTCGCGCGCCTCGACCTCCTCCGCGACTTCGAGGGCGTCGAGCGGCGCCTCGCCGAGGACGCTCACCGGCTGCAGACTCCCGCCGAGGGGGCGGCCCTCCACCTGCTCGTCCGCCTGGTGACCGAGAAGTGCCTGGGCCTGAAGGAGCACGCCGACCGCGTGCGCATCGGCCGCGAGGACCTCGTCGCGATGATCGACGACGTGGAGCGCCGCCTGTTCCGCGTGACGCTGGGCTGATCCCGGCCGCGGAGGAGGCGGCCGACCGGGTTGCCCGAGCGGGCGGCGACGTCAGGATCGGCGCGCGGGGGGCGTCGGGCCCCGGCGACCGGAGAAGACGATCCAGAAGAGCGCGATGACGATCGCCGCGGCGGCGACGATCCAGACCCAGCCGAACCCGGCGCTCGTGGCGGCGGCCGGATCGGCCGCCTGGGCGAGCACGAGGACGGGCGCGAGGAACGCGACGACGGCGGCCAGGACTGCCGACGGACGGGCGAGCGATGGCATGTTCCCTCCTCCCGCGGCCCGAGAGGACGCGGCACGGGCGAACGATGCGCATCGGGGGAGCGCCCGGCACGCGGGGCGCCGGGCGGCGCCGGACGGAGGGCGAGCCCGCCGCGCTACTTCTTCGGCACCTTCTCCCAGTCGGCGAGGAACTTCTTGAGGCCGCTGTCGGTGAGGGGGTGCTTCGCGAGCTGCTCGATGACGGAGTAGGGGATCGTCGCGACGTCCGCGCCGAGCCGCGCCGCCTCGAGCACGTGCACCGGGTGGCGCACCGAGGCGACGAGCACCTTCGTGTCGAAGTCGTAGTTCCGGTAGATCTGCAGGATGTCGGCGATGAGCGCCATGCCGTCCTGCGAGATGTCGTCCAGGCGTCCGACGAAGGGCGACACGTAGGTCGCGCCCGCCTTGGCGGCGAGGAGCGCCTGCACCGCCGAGAAGCAGAGCGTGACGTTCGTCTTCACGCCCTCGTCGGAGAGCACCTTCACCGCGCGGAGCCCCTCGACGATGAGCGGGATCTTGATGACCACCTGGTCGCCGTACTTGGCGTAGGCGCGCGCCTCGCGGAGCATGCCCTCGGCGTCGGTGGCGGTGACCTCGGCCGAGATGGGACCGGGGGCGAGCGCCACGATCTCCTTCAGGACCTCGTCGAACGCCCGGCCGGTCTTGGCGACGAGCGAGGGGTTGGTCGTCACGCCGTCGCACAGGCCGAGGGCGAGGGCCTTCTTGATCTCGCCGACGTCGGCGGAGTCGATGAAGAACTGCATCGTGGGCTACCTCCGGAGGGGCGTCCCATAGCGCACCGGCCCGCGCTGCCGCAAGAGGCGCGAAAGTGCTATATCGCGCGCACCCTCATGGCCAGCCGACCGAAGGCCCGCGTGGTTCGCCTCCCCCGCTCGCGCGCGAAGCGGCCCGCGCACTCCGATCGCTCCCTGCTCGACTATGGCCGGACGGTGCTCGACGCCGAGGCGCGCGCCATCGCCGCGGTGCGCCTCGATGACCGCTTCGCCGAGGCGGTCCGGTGGGTGCTCGGGTGCCGCGGCCGGGTGGTCGTGACCGGGATGGGGAAGCCCGGCTTCGTGGCGCAGAAGATCTCCGCCACGCTCGCCTCCACCGGCACGCCCTCCCACTTCGTCCACCCCGCCGAGGCGGCGCACGGCGACCTCGGCCGGATCACCAAGGACGACGTCGTCATCGCGCTGTCGAACTCCGGCGAGACCGAGGAGATCCTCCGCCTCCTGCCGGCGCTCAAGAAGATCGGCGCGCGGGTCGTCGCCGTGACGCGCGACCGCGTGAACCCGCTCGCGCGCGCCGCCGACCTCGTCCTCGCCATCGGCGACGTCGCCGAGGCCTGCCCGATGGGCCTCGCGCCCACCGCCTCGACCGCCGTGCTGCTCGCGGTCGGCGACGCGCTCGCCATGACCGTGCTCGCGAACCGGCCCTTCGAGAAGGAGGAGTACGCGCTCTTCCACCCCGGCGGGAAGCTCGGCCGCGGGCTCATGAAGGTCCGCGAGCTCATGCGCGGCGCCGAGGCGAACCCGGTCGTGCGCGAGGACCAGCCGCTCTCCGCCGCGGTGGCGCGGATGACCGAGACGCCCGGCCGGCCCGGCGCGACGAGCGTGGTGGACGCGGCGGGCAAGCTGGTCGGCATCTTCACCGACGGCGACCTGCGCCGCCTCGTCGAGCACGGCGAGACCGACTTCACGCGCCCGGTGTCCTCCTCGATGGGCCGCAACCCCCGCACCGTCCGCCCCGACGCGCTCGTGGTGGACGCCGCGCGCGTCCTCCGCCAGGCGCGCATCGACCAGGTCCCGGTGGTCGACGAGGAGGGCCGCCCGGTCGGGCTCCTCGACGTGCAGGACCTCCTCGCCGCGAAGATCCTCTGATGGCGCGCCGCCGCCCCGCCGCCCGCGCGCCCCGCCGCGCGCAGCCTCACGCCGCGCCGCGGAACGCCGCGGCCGGAGAGCGCGCGCTGCGCGCGGCGGTCGTCGAGATCTGCCGCCGGCTCCACGCCCGCGACCTCATCGGCGCGGGCGAGGGCAACGTCTCCGTCCGCCTCGGCCCGGACCGGTTCCTCGTCACGCCCTCCGGCGCCAACAAGGGCTACCTCGCCCCCGGCGATCTCGTGGTGGTGGACGGGCGCGGCGCGGTGGTGACGGGGGGCGGGCGCGCCTCGACCGAGCTCCGCATGCACCTCGCCGCCTACGCCGCGCGCGAGGACGTCGCCGCGGTCGTGCACGCGCACCCCGTCACCGCGGTCGCGCTCACGGTGGCCGGGATCCCGCCGCCGAACGACCTCGTGCCGGAGGCGGCGGTCACGCTCGGCGAGATCGCCGTCGCGCCGTTCGCCACCCCCGGGACCGACGAGGTGCCCGCCTCGCTCGCGCCCCTGTGGCCGCGCCACGACGTGGTGCTCCTCGAGCGCCACGGCGCGCTCGCCCTCGGGCGCACGCTCGACGAGGCCTTTGACCGGATGGAGACGCTCGAGCGCGTGGCGCGCGTGGCGCTCGTGGCGCGGCTCGCCGGGCGGTGCGAGCCGCTCCCCGCCGAGGCGATCGCGAAGGTGCTCGCCGCGGCCGGCCGGCCACCGCGCTAGGGCGAGCGGACCTCGAGCGCCCCGAGCTGCCGGTCCTGCACCCGCGCCAGGGCGAGCTGAGCGGCCAGCGCGCCGAGGAGCGCCATGAACATGTCCCACTGCGTGTCCCACGGGTCTCCCTGCGTCCCGAGGAACGCGTCGGCGGACTGGCCGAGCGAGAGCGCAGCGCCCCACTCCACGAGCTCGTACAGCGCGGAGACGGCGAGCGCGACGGCCGTGACGAGCACGAACAGCCAGCGCCCGCGCCGGAGCGGCGAGGTGCGGAGCAGCACCTCGCGCGCGACGAGCGCCGGGACGAAGCCCTGCGCGAGGTGGCCGAGCCGGTCGTAGGGGTTGCGCGCGAGCCCGAGCGCGTCCTGCGCCCAGAAGCCGAGCGGCACCTCGGCGTAGGTGTAGTGCCCGCCGACGCAGAGGATGGCGGCGTGGATCGCGAGCAGCGCGTACAGGAGCGGCGTGAGCGGGAACGCGCGGCGCGTGGCGACGAGCACCGGGAGCGCGGCGAGGACGGGCGCGACCTCCATGAGCCAGGTGAGCCGGTCCTTGGGGCCGATCCCTGAGACGGCGAGCGCGAGGAGCGCCACCGCGAGCGCGGCCGGGCCCGCGCGCCCCGCCGGGCGAGGGAGGGTGTCCGGGACGGCGGCGTCCGGCGGGTTGGGCGCGGCGGTCGGTGGCATGGCCGCATCGTCCCGTGCAGGAAGCGCTCCGTCAATCTGCACCGGATCCGGAGCCCCCGGCTCCCACGCGCGGAGGCGCCCCGACCCATGCAACGACCGAAGCGAGAGCTCGAGTGCGGCGAGCTGCTGCACGGCCACCCCTGCCCGCCGCTCGCGCTCGGCCTGCGGGCCGGCCACGCCGCGCTCGGCGCGCTCGAGACCCCGCGCGCCGTGGAGCGCGAGCTGTTCGCCATGGTCGAGGTGGGGGGTGATCACTACGGCCAGGGCTTCGCGGACGGTGTACAGGTCGCGACGGGGTGCACGTTCGGCAAGGACCTGATCGTCCGCGTGCCGCACGGCAAGCTCGGCCTCACGCTCGTCGACCAGCGACGCCGCAGGGCCGTCCGCGTCGCCGTGCGCGGCGAGGTGGACGAGGCCCTCGAGTCGAGCGAGTGGTTCCGCGTCTGCGAGGCCAGGGGACAGCCCTGGGCGCCGGTGCCGGACGAGGTGCTGGAGCCGCTCCTCGGCTTCGTGCGCGCGACCGCGGAGGACCGGCTCTTCTCGGTGAGCCCGGTCTTCCCCATGGAGCTCGAGGACGGGACGCCGTCCTTCCGGACGGTGCCCTGCGACGCCTGCGGCGACCGGGTCCTGCTGCCCTACGTGCGGGAGCGCGGCGAGGCGCGGCTCTGCCTCCGCTGCGCGGAGCGGAGGGCCCTCCCGCCCCGCTGAGCCTCGCCGGAGTCGCTCCCGGTCAGTCCGCCGTGGCGCGCTTCCAGGCCGGCCGGCCGCGGAGCCTTAGCACGTACGCGTCGGCCGTCGGCATGCCCTCGAGGCCGCAGAGGAACCTCCCGTACGAGAGGATCGCCGCGACGACGACGTCCACGACCGAGAGCTCGTCTCCGAGGAGGAAGTCGCGGCCCGAGAGCGCGGCGTCCACCGCCTTCGCGGCGGCGTGGAACCGGGCCGCGCTCCGCTCGACGCACGCGCGGTCCCGCTCCGGCTCGGCCTTCTTCAGCTCCGCGGCGAGCGGCGCGAGCGGCGGCTCGAGCTCGGACAGCGCGAAGCACAGCCACTGGTAGGCGAGCGCGCGTCCCGGGGAGCCGGGGGGCGGCAGGAGCCTCCCCTCGCCGTAGCGCTCCGCGAGCCAGAAGCAGATCGCGCCGGACTCGAAGATGCGGACCTCGCCGTCCTCCAGCACCGGCACGTGGCCGAGCGGATGGCGGGCGAGGTGCTCGGGGGTGCGCGTCTCGGCCTTCGCCGGATCGAGCCGGACGAGCTCGTAGGGGATGCCGAGCTCCTCGAGGACGATGCGGGGGCGCGAGGCGCGGGTGCGGGGAGCGTAATAGAGCTTGGGCATGGCCGTCCGTTGTAGCCGCGCGGCCGCGGCCGCGCGAGGCATCATCGGCTCATGCGGGCCGACTGGGCGGCCGCGATGCGCCGCTCCACCTCGCCGGTCGCCATCATGAGACCATCCGTGTAGGGACCGTTCGGCTGCACCTCGCCCACCCGCTTCCACAGGGCGCGCGCTCGCTCGAGCTGACCGATGTTCCCGTTCGCCGTCTCCGCGAGGGCCAGGCCGAGGAAGTACATGGCGTCGGGCTGGTCGGGGATCCGCGCGAGCACCTCCTCGTGGTCGGCGATGGCCCCGGGCGCGTCCCCCGCGAGGAGCTTCGCGTTCGCGCGCTGGATGCGCGCCCCGATGGACGGCTCGAGCGCCGCGCGGTAGCAGAACGCCGCGCCCGCCCCGTCCTTGCGCCGCGCGCGCGCCTCTGCCGCGCGCACGAGCGGCTCGAAGCCGCGCTTCTCGGAGCGCGTGCACTCCTGCTTCACCGCGGGGCTGGGCTCCCTGGCGCGCACGGCCGCCGGGAGCGCCAGGTAGTCCTTCCAGGCCGGCTCCGCGACCGCGATCGCCTGGTCGTACCAGCCGATCGCGTCCGCGTAGCGGCGCTCCTGGTAGTAGAGGTCTCCGAGCGCGCGCAGGATCTCGAGCGGCTTCGGCGCGGTCGCGAGCTGCCCCTTCATCGCCTCGACCTGGGCGAGGAGCTGCGAGGACGACGGGAGCCCCTGCGGCTCACCGGCCCCGGGCGCCTGCCGCGCCGGCGCGC
>NZ_JALCZB010000134.1:0-9879 GCF_022690745.1 Anaeromyxobacter sp. SG64
GGCGCGTCGACCCCGCCGTCGGCGAGCCCCGCGAACCCATCCGCCGCGCGGCGCGCGAGCGCGGCCGCGCCGGGGGCGGCGAGCGCGCCCATCCGGACCGCCGCCTGCGCGGCGCGGGTGGCGACCGCGCGGCGCGTCTCGGGATCGAGCGGCGCGCAGAGCTGCTCGAGCGCCTCCTCGAGGGCGTCCATGTCGGCGGGGGCGTCGCCTGGCGCGGGAGCCTCCGCGAGGCGCGGCTCCGGCGCCTCGGGGCCGTCCTCTCCCGGCGTGCCGTCCTCGGGGTCTTCCCCGGCCGGCGCTTCGGCCCGCTCGAGCGCGGGGCGGAGGGCGGCGAGGAGCGTCTCGACCCCCGCGACGGCGATGACGCCGCCCTCGTCGCCGGCCGCGATCGCGTCCTCCATCGCCTCGACCGCCTCGAGCGACGCCTGCACGGCGGCGCGGGAGAGCCCGGCGGCCGGGTCGAACCCCGCGAGCGATCCCTCGATCGCGTGCGCGAGCCGCTCCACGTCGGCGAGGCCGAGGCTCCCCGAAGAGCCCTTGAGGCTGTGCGCGATGCGGCGCACGGCGTCGAGCGCCTCGGGCGCGCGCGGGTCGCGCTCGAGCGTGAGGATCCCCGTGCTGATGGCCTCGAGGTGCTCGCGCGCCTCGGCGGAGAAGACGGGCCAGATCTGGCGGAAGAGCTCGCGATCCATGCGCTACCCGCCGTGCGCCGCCGGGGCGCCGAGCTTGCCGAGGTCGAGCACCGCGAGCCGGTCCTGCGCGATCCACGAGAACGGGCCCTCCGCGGCGCTCGAGAGCCCATCGCGCGGGAGCTCCACCTGGCCCTCGACCGCCTCCGCGGCGAGGCCGAACGCCTCGTCGCCGTGCTCGACCACCAGGATCTTCGCGAGGTCGTTCAGCCCCGCGCCCTCGAGGCCGAGGAGCTGCCGCAGGTCGAGCACCGGCACCACCCGCGCCCGCGCCACCGCCGCGCCGAGGAGCCAGGGGGGCGCCGCGGGGAGCGGCGAGAGCACCTGCGCGTCGAGGATCTGGAACACGTCCTCGACCTCGACCCCGTAGCGCTCCCCGCCCACGCTGAACGCCACCACGGGCAAGGTGGCCACCGCGGTGGTCTCCCGCGCGAAGGCGATCTCCCGCGCCCGCTCCTCGAGGATCCGGCGGCGCGCCTCGGGCGACGGCGCCGGCTCGAGCGCGTCCGGCGGCTCGGCCGGAGCCGCCCTGAGCTCGCGCCCCTGTCCCGTTGCCGTCACGCGCTACCTCCTCGCGGGGAGCTGGAGGATCCCGCCCACGGTCTTGCGGAGCTCCTCCACCGAGACGGGCTTCGTCAGGAACGCGGTCGCGCCGACGAGCTTGCCCTTCTTGCGGCTCGCGTCGTCGGCGAGCGAGGTGAGGAGGACGATGGGCGTCTTGTGGAGGATCGGATCGGCGCGGATCGCGGCGCACAGCTCGAAGCCGTCCATCCCGGGCATCCGCACGTCCGAGATGACGAGATCCGGCTTGTGCTCGCGCGCCCGCGCGAGGCCCTCCGTGCCGTCCTTCGCCTCCACGAACTCGATCTGCCAGCCCATCAGGTAGACCTGGATGAGCGACAGGAGCGTCCGCGTGTCGTCGACGAGCAGCACCTTCATGGCTCGCTCCTTCCGGCGCCCGCGCGGGGCCGGCGAACTTCGCCGAGCGCGCTGCGCAGCGCACCGGCGGTGATGGGCTCGACGCCGCGGAGCGGCGCGCCGTCGTCCAGGCCCTCGACGGCCTCGATCGCGTTCCGCCGCGCGCGCGCCGCCTCGTCGTGCCGCCCGACGCGCGCGTAGAGCGGCACGAGCGACGCGTGCGCCATCGCGAGGCCGGGCTCGAGGTAGAGGGCGCGCCGGAGGGCGTCGATGGCGCCGCCGAGATCGCCCCGCGCGTCGGCGGCCATGGCGAGGAGCAGGTAGGACTCCGGGCAAAGGTGCCGCTCGGCCACCTCGCGGGCGAGCTGCTCCGCGAACTCGAGGTCGCCGCGGCGCGCGGCGGCGCGGGCCTGCTCGAAGCCGGGGATGGGGATCGCGGCTTCGCTCGGAACCGGCGTGTCCAGCGCGGTGGGCGTCACGACCGCGGCCGGGGCGGGAGTCGGGGCCGGGGTGAGCGTCGCGGCGGCCGGGGTGGGCGTCGCGATCGGAGCGGGGGTGGGCGCCGGAGCCGCGCTCGCGCTCCTCCCCCGGCTCCGCGCCTTCGCAGGCGCCGCTCGCTCGGTCCGGACCTCTCCCGGCGCGAGCCGGCGGAAGATCACCGTGCCGCCCACCTCCAGCCGCTCCACCGCGAGCTTCTCGGCGATGGGCACCTCCACCGGGCCGAGCAGGAGGAACCCCCCCGGCGCGACCGCCTCGAGGAGCCGCGCGGTGATCGCGCGCGCGGTCTCGGGGTCGAAGTAGATGAGGACGTTGCGGCAGACGACGAGGTCGAACGGGCCGGCGGGGGCGGGCTCGGAGTAGAGGTTGTGGCGACGGAACTCCACCGCGGCGCGCACCTCCGCGCGGACGCGCACCTGCGGCCCCTCGCCCTCGAGGTGGCGAGCGCGCGCGCCCGGATCGAGCCGGCGCAGCGACCACGCCCCGTAGACCGCCTCGGCGGCCACCGCGAGCGCGCGGGCGGACACGTCGGTCGCGAGGATCCGGTCGCGGCACGCCGCCCGGCCGGCGTCGCGGAGCAGCATCGCGAGCGAGTACGGCTCCTCGCCGGTGGCGCACCCGGCCGACCAGATCCGCAGCGGGCGCTCGCGCTGCGCGCGCGCCAGCACCACCTCGCGCACGGCGTCGAGCTGCTCGGGGTGGCGGAAGAAGTAGGTCTCCCCGACCACCGCCGCCTCGACGAGCTCGCCCAGGCAGCGCGGATCGCGGGCCCGGAGCCGGGCCCGGAACGCCTCGGGCTCGAGCTCCACCGCCCGCGCGGCGCGGCGGAGCGCCTCCTCGAGCGTGGTGCGGAGCCCCTCGGTGAGCGTGATGCCGCACGCGTCGCGCAGCGCCCGCTCGACGTCCTCGACGCCGGCGGCGAAGGTCGCGCCGGCGGCGGTCAAGGCCGCTCCGGGAGGCCTTCGGCGAGGGGCGCGGGATCGAGGAGCGGCACGACCTCTCGGTCGAGCAGGCACAGCCCGGCGACGAGCGGCGTGCCGCGCCAGGCCGGGGGCGTCCCGGACGCCGCGTCCCCGTGGAAGAGCCGGGGGCCGTCCACGAGCCGGTCCACCCGGTCGACGACGACGCCGAGGGTCGGCGAGCCGGGGAGGATCGCGATCTGGGCGTCGAGGGGAGGCTCGCGAACGGCGCCGAGCCAGGCGGAGAGATCCACCGCGACGACCGGCTGGCCCCGGCACACGAAGGTCCCGAGCACGTGCGGCGGGGCGCCGGCGAGCGGCGCGGTGGCCACGAGCCGGATCACCTCCGAGACGCGGGAGGCCGGGAGCAGCGCGCGCCGGCCGGCGGCCTCGACGAGGAGGTGCATCCCGGGGAGCGCGTCGCCGCCGTGGGCGACGAGGTCGCGCTGCGCGGCGCGGAGCGCCTCCTCGAGCCGGCGCACCTCGGCGGCGAGCGCCGCGCGCGGCGTACGGACGCCGCCCGCGGCGGCGGTGGGTGCAGGTCTCGAGGTCACGATCCGACAAGCAGGATAGCGGACGGCCGCCCGCCCGTCGAACCCGCGCCAGCACGCGATCAGGGCGCCGACGGGGCTCCGTCGTACCTGGGATCGCTCGCCGCTTCCCAGCGACCGTCCGGCCGGCGCCGCACCGCCTGGGCGTTGCCCCAGGGCCGTTCCGCCACCTGGAGCCGGTGTCCCCGTGCCGCGAGCGCGCGGGCGGTCTCGGCCTCGAGCGCGTTCGGCTCGACGCGCAGGGCGTCCGGTTGCCACTGATGGTGCAGGCGTGGAGCGGCGAGCGCCTGCTCCAGGGACATACCGTCGTCCACGAGGTGGGAGATCGCCTGCGCGACGGTGGTCGGGATGGTCGAGCCGCCCGGCGCGCCGACGACGAGCCAGAGCGCCCCGCCCGGCGCGAAGACGAGCGTCGGCGCCATCGACGAGAGCGGCGTCTTCCCGGCCGCGGGCGCGTTCGCGCCGGTGCCGACGAGCCCGTACGCGTTCGGCGCGCCCGCGGCGGCGTCGAAGTCGTCCATCTCGTCGTTGAGCAGGATCCCCGTCCCCGGGACGACCACGCACGCGCCGAACAGGTAGTTCACGGTCGTGGTGATCGCGACCGCGTTCCCCTCCGCGTCCACCACCGAGAGGTGGGTCGTGTGCTTCCCCTCGTCGCGCGGCGGCGTGTCCGCGGCGACGGGGCGCGCGCGCTCGCCGAGCTCCGCGGAGAGGCGGGCGGCGTACGCGGGCGAGACCATCTCCTCGACCACCCCCGCCGCCCCGGGCACGAAGTCCGGGTCGCCGAGCGCGGCGCGCTTCGCGAAGAGCCGCTTCTCCGCCTCCGCCATGGCGTGCAGGAAGCGCACGGGCCGGTACCCGCCCTCGCGCGGCGCCTCCCGCTCCAGCGCCTGCAAGAGCCCGATCACGATCGCGCCTCCCGCGGAGGGCAGGCCCATGGAGACGATCCGGTAGCCGCGGTAGCTCCCCTCGACCGGCGCGCGGTCGCGCACGCGGTAGCGCGCGAGGTCGCTCGCGGCGAGCACGCCGCCGTCGTCCCGCGCGGCCCGGGCGATGCGCTCCGCGAGCGGGCCGCGGTAGAAGGCCGCGGGATCCCGGCCGAGGAGCCGCAGCGTGCGGGCGAGGTCGCGGCGCACGATCCGCTCGCCGGGCGCGGGCGCCGCGGGCCGGCCGTCCGCGCCGGCGACGAGGAGCTCCCTCGCGGCCGCGGGCCGGGCGGCCAGGCACGCGAGGCGGGCCCTCGCCGCGTCGGAGTAGGAGGGCGAGGCCGGGAACCCGCGCTCGGCGAGGCGCGCCGCGGGCGCGGCGAGCGCCGCGAAGGATCGGGTGCCGAAGCGGCGCGCGAGCTCCGCGTACCCCTTCACGGCCCCCGGAACCGCCACCGCGAGGCCGCCGTCGAGGGAGCGCGACGGCGTCGCCGGGGCGCCGCCCCGCGCCGCGAACAGGTCCGGGGTCGCCGCGCCGGGCGCGACCTCGCGGAAGTCGAGGGCGTGGACCTTCTTCTCGCGCGCGTCGTAGACGAGGGCGAAGCCGCCGCCGCCGATTCCAGAGGACTGCGGCTCGACCACCGCGAGCGCGAGGGCGGCCGCGACCGCCGCGTCGGCGGCGTTGCCGCCCCGGCGCAGGACGTCCGCGGCGACCTCGCTCGCGAGCGGGTGAGCGGTCGCGACCGCCCCCCGGCTGGAGACGGCGGTCGCGGACAGGACGATCGCGAGCAGGACGGGCATCCACCACCTGTACCACCGCGCGGCAGCCTTTCCGGGCCCCGCCCCCGCTCCTCGGGCTTGATCACCACGCGGGGGCGAGCCTAGCCTGCCGCGACATGACCCGCTCTCCCACCCCCCTCGCCGCGATCGTGCTCGCCGCCGGCAAGGGCACCCGGATGAAGTCGCAGAAGGCGAAGGTCCTCCACGAGGTCGGCGGCCGCCCGCTGGCCTGGTTCCCGCTGCTGCGCGCGCTCGAGCTCGGGGCGAACCCGGTCGTCGCGGTGGTGGGCCACCAGGCGGAGGCGGTCGAGGCGGCCCTCGCGGCCGCGCTCCCGGGCGCGCCGCTGCGCTTCGCCGTGCAGCGCGAGCAGCTCGGCACCGCGCACGCCGTCCTCGCCGCCCGCGAGGCGCTCGGCGCGTACGACGGCCCGATCGTGATCCTCTCCGGCGACACGCCCCTCCTCACGGCGGAGACGCTCGCGCACGTGGTCGGCGCGCGGGCGGGCGCGACCCTCGCGCTCGCGACGATGAAGCTCGCGAACCCGCACGGCTACGGGCGCATCGTCCGCGACCCCGCGGGCAACCCGGCGCGCGTGGTCGAGGAGAAGGACGCGAACGAGGCCGAGCGCGCCATCGACGAGGTGAACGCCGGGCTCTACTGCGCCGAGGCGGCGTTCCTGTGGGACGCGCTCTCGAAGGTGGGCAGCGCCAACGCCCAGGCCGAGTTCTACCTCACCGACCTCGTCGCGATGGCGGCGCGCGCGGGCGGCGCGGTCGCGGTGCCGGTCCCGCCCGAGGAGGCGTCGGGCGTGAACGACCGCGAGGAGCTCGCCCGGGCCGGGCGGGTGCTCCTGCGCCGGCGGGCGTCGGAGCTCATGCGCGGCGGCGTGACGATCGAGGATCCGGAGCGGTTCGACTGCGACGAGGGCGTCGAGATCGGCGCGGACACCGTCATCGAGCCGAACGTCCGGCTGAAGGGGCGCACCCGCGTCGGCGCGGGCTGCCGGCTCGGCGCGGGCGCGATCCTCACCGACGCGACCCTCGGCGACGGCGTCACGGTGAAGCCGTACACGGTCGTCGACGAGTCCACCGTGGCCGCGCGCGCGATCCTGGGGCCGTTCTCCCGGCTCCGCCCCGGCAGCGAGATCGGCGAGGAGGCGCACGTCGGGAACTTCGTCGAGACGAAGAAGGCGCGCCTCGGCAAGGGGGCGAAGGCGAACCACCTCACGTACCTCGGCGACGCCACGGTGGGCGCGGGCGCGAACGTCGGCGCCGGCACGATCACCTGCAACTACGACGGCGAGAAGAAGCACCCCACCGTGATCGGCGAGGGGGCCTTCATCGGCTCGGACTCGATCCTGGTCGCGCCCATCGAGATCGGCGCCGGGGCGTACGTCGCGGCGGGCTCCACCCTCACCGACAGCGTGCCGCCCGGTGCACTGGCGCTCGGGCGCGCCAAGCAAGTGACGAAGGAGGGGTGGGTGGCCAGGCGGCAGGCGGAGAAGCAGAACAAAGGGGCGGCCGAGGCCGCGCCGCCGCCGGCTCCGGGCGAGGGCCCGCGCGGCGGACGAGCGAGCTAGCGGGCGAACCGCTTCCCCGTGGTAGAAGGCAGGCCCTCATGTGCGGAATCGTTGGCTACGTCGGTCCCCGGCAGTGCGTCGACCTCATCGTCGGCGGCCTCAGGAAGCTCGAGTACCGCGGCTATGACTCCGCGGGCGTCGCGGTGGTCGGGCCGTCCGGCCTCGCGGTGAAGCGGGCGAAGGGCAAGCTCCAGAACCTCGTGACGATCCTGCGCGACGGGCCCCTGCCCGGCTGCACGGGCATCGGCCACACGCGCTGGGCGACGCACGGCCGGCCGTCGGACGAGAACGCCCACCCGCACGCGTACGGCGGGGTGGCGGTGGTCCACAACGGCATCATCGAGAACCACCTCGACCTCAAGGCGGCGCTCACGGGGCGCGGCCACAAGTTCGCCTCCGAGACCGACACCGAGATCTTCGCGCACCTCATCGCCGACGCGCTGCGGGACGGCGCCCGGGACCTGCAGGCCGCCGTCCGCGCGGCCCTCGCGCAGGTCCAGGGCACCTACGCCATCGCGGTCGTCTCGGAGAAGCGGCCGGGCGAGATCGTCGCCGCGAAGAACGCCTCGCCGCTCGTGGTCGGCTACGGCGAGGGCGAGAGCTTCCTCGCCTCGGACGTGCCGGCCATCCTCGAGCACACCCGCGAGGTGAGCTACCTCGAGGAGGGCGAGCTCGCGGTCCTGACCGCCGGGGGGATCACGCTCTTCGGGCGCGACGGCGAGCCGGTCGAGCGCAAGCCGCGGCGGATCGAGTGGAGCGCGGTGGCCGCCGAGAAGGACGGCCACAAGCACTTCATGCACAAGGAGATCTTCGAGCAGCCCCGGGCCGTCGCGGACACGATCCGCGGGCGCGCGTCGCTCGAGCAGGGCGACGTCACGCTCGACGGGGTCGAGCTGCCCGAGGACTACGTCAAGCAGCTCGAGCGGATCGTCATCGTCGCCTGCGGCACCTCCTGGCACGCCGGGCTCTCCGGGCGCCAGATGATCGAGGCGCTCGCGCGCATCCCGGTGGAGGTGGAGCTCGCGAGCGAGTTCCGCAACCGGGATCCGCTGGTCTCGGAGCGCGTGCTCTGCCTCGCCATCTCGCAGTCGGGCGAGACGGCCGACACGCTCGCGGCGGTGAAGATCGCGCGGGCGCGCGGCGCCAAGGCCTACGCGATCTGCAACGTCGTGGGCTCGGCGATCGCGCGCGAGTGCGACGGCGGGACGCTCTTCACCCGCGCAGGCCCGGAGATCGGCGTCGCCTCGACGAAGGCGTTCACGACCCAGCTCGCGGGCCTCTATCTCCTCGCGGTGAAGCTCGGCCGCCTGCGCGGCACGCTCTCCGCCGACGCCGCGCGCGAGCACCTCGAGGCGCTTCGCCACGTCCCCTCCTGGATGGAGCAGATGATCCGCCAGGAGGCGGCGCTCATGCCGATCGCGAAGCGCTGCGCCGCCGCGCGCGACGTCCTGTTCCTCGGGCGCGGGAGCCAGTACCCCGTCGCGCTCGAGGGGGCGCTCAAGCTCAAGGAGATCTCGTACATCCACGCCGAGGGCTACGCCGCGGGCGAGATGAAGCACGGGCCCATCGCCCTCATCGACGAGGAGCTGCCGGTCGTCGTCCTCGCCACGCAGGAGCGCGCGTACGAGAAGACGCTCGGCAACATGGAGGAGGTCCGCGCCCGCGGAGGCCACGTGTTCGCGGTGGTGTCCGAGGGCGACACGCACGCGGCGAGCCTCGCCGAGGTGGCGCTCACGGTCCCGCCCGCCCCGCCGCTCCTCGCCCCGCTCGTCTCCATCATCCCGCTCCAGTTCCTCGCCTACCACGTCGCCGATCTGAAGGGCACGGACGTGGATCAGCCCAGGAACCTGGCCAAGAGCGTGACGGTCGAGTAGCAGCGCGCGGCGGCGCGGCCGGCAGAGGCCGCGCCAGAGCGCGCCGGGGGCCCGGGGGAGCGTCTCGCTCCCCCGGCACGATGCCCAGCCGAGGAATCTGGCCAAGAGCGTGACGGTCGAGTAGCAACGCGCGCCGGTGCGGCCGGCAGAGGCCGCGCCAGAGCGCGCCGGGGGCCCGGGGGAGCGTCTCGCTCCCCCGGCACGATGCCCAGCCCAGGAATCTGGCCAAGAGCGTGACGGTCGAGTAGCAGCGCGACCCCTCTCCCTTCTCGCCATCCGCCCCACGGTCCGCTACACCTCGTCCCGTGGAGGGCAAGAGTCACCGCCTCTTCGTCGCGCTCGAGCCGACGGATCTCGTCCGTCGCCGCATCGCCGCGACGGCCGCGCACCTGCGCCGCTCGGCGGGCCGCGCGGCCGACGACGTCCGCTGGGTCGTCCCCGAGAACGTCCACCTCACCCTGCAGTTCCTGGGCGCCGTCCCGGAGCCGCGCGTGGAGGCCGTCGCGGACGCCGTGCGCGCGGCGGCCGCCGGGTCGCACCCGCTCGCGCTGGAGGTGCACGGCGCGGGCGGCTTCCCGAACGCGCGGCGGCCGCGGGTCGTGTGGGCGGGCATCCAGGGCGACGTCGCCGCGCTGGGGGCGCTCGTGCAGGACCTCGGGCGACGGCTCGCGCCGCTCGGCTTCGCGCCGGAGGCGCGCCCCTTCTCCCCGCACCTGACGCTCGGCCGGGCGCGCGACGTCCGCGGCGCGCCCGGGCTCGGTGGGGCGCTCGCGGAGGCGGCGCAGGGCGACGGCGTCGGGTGGCGCGCCGGCGAGCTCGTGCTCTTCGAGTCTCACCTGTCGCCGAAGGGACCGCGCTACGAGGCCATCGTGCGCGCCCCGCTCGGACGCTCGAGCGAGGGACGCTGATCGAAGTGATCGCCCGGCTCAGCGCCCGGGCGCCGGAGCCGGCGCAGGGCGCGCGCCCGTGTCACCAGAGGTGGAGTCGGTGCCGCCGCGACTCGGAGCGGCGGGTGCGGGCGCGGGCGCCGGGGCAGCGGCCTGCGGCGCGGGCGAAGCCGGTGCAGGCGCCGCCGACGCGCCCGACGGCCGCTGCGGCGCGGGC
>NZ_JALCZB010000135.1:0-9679 GCF_022690745.1 Anaeromyxobacter sp. SG64
TCGCGCGGCTCGCGCTCGCGCTGCGGGGGACGGCCGTCATGCGCCGCGGGCCCGTGACCCCGGCGCTGCTCGGCGCGCTGCAGGGCTCGCCCGTGCGCGCCTGCGAGGACGGGGGCGCGGCCGAGGCGCGGGCCGGCCGGGATCCTGCTCCGCGATCGGGGACCGAGACAGGCGAGGACGCGGAGCGCCGCGAGGCGCGCGCGTTCGCCGAGGTCACCGACCTCGTGGAGGGCCTCGGCGCGGCCGGCTCCGCGTTGGCCCTCGCGAGCGCGCTCCTGCGCCGGGTCGAGGAGCGCGGGCCGTGACCCGGATCATCGCGGGCAGCGCCCGCGGCCGGCGGCTCGCGGCGCCCCGCGGCGACTCGACCCGGCCCACGAGCGACAAGGTCCGCGGGGCGGTCTTCAACGTGCTCGGCCAGTTCTTCGACGGGGGGGACGTCCTCGACCTGTACGCCGGAACCGGCGCCCTCGCGCTCGAGGCGCTCTCCCGCGGCTGCGCCCGCGCCGTCTGCGTCGAGGCGGACCGCGCGGCGGCGGAGCTCATCGCCCGGAACGCCGCGGCCCTGGGGCTCGAGGCGCGGCTGGACGTCCGGCGCGGGCGGGTGGAGGACGTGGTGCCGCGCCTGCCGCGGCGCGCCTTCGCGCTCGTCTTCGTCGATCCGCCGTACGCGGAGGGTCCGGAGGCGGCGCTCGCGCTCGCCGAGGGGTGCCTCGCGCCGGGCGGCCGCGCCGTGGCGGAGCACGACGCGCGGCGCCCGCCGCCCGAGCGGATCGGGGGCCTCGCGCTCGCGGACCGCCGGCACTACGGCGGCACGGGAATCTCGATCTACGTGGGCGAGTGAGGGATACTCCGCCACCTCATGCCCCGCCGCACCGCCATCTACCCCGGCTCGTTCGACCCGCTCACGAACGGCCACCTCGCCATCATCAACCGCGGCCTCAAGGTCTTCGACCGGCTGATCGTGGCGGTCGCGAACAACCCGCAGAAATCGCCCCTGTTCACGGCGGACGAGCGCATGGCGTTCATCTCCGAGGCGGTCGGGAACGACCCCCGCGTCGAGGTGGACTCCTTCAACGCGCTCCTCGTGGACTACGTGCGCTCGAAGGGCGTCTACACCGTCATCCGCGGGCTCCGGGCGGTCTCGGACTTCGAGTACGAGTTCCAGCTCGCCAACATGAACCGCAAGCTCCTGCCCGAGTTCGAGGCGGTCTTCGTCATGACGGGCGAGGACTACTTCTTCGTGTCGGCGCAGCTCGTGCGCGAGGTCGCCACCTTCGGCGGCGACGTGAGCGGCCTCGTCCCGCCCAACGTGGCGGAGGGGCTCCGCCGCAAGCTCGGCACCCCGGGGCGCCACTAGCCGTCCGCTCCCGCGTTCGGGGCGCGTACCCCACCTCGGTTCTGCTATCGTCGGCGCTTTGGCCGCCCTGGGGGCGGCCTCCACAGCTCGCCCGAGGAGACACCGATCATGAAGCTCGCGAAGCGGCTCGACGCCGTGAAGCCGTCGCCGACCCTGGCCATCACCGCGAAGGCCCGGGAGATGAAGCAGAAGGGCATCGACGTCGTGGGCTTCGGCGCCGGCGAGCCCGACTTCGACACGCCCGCGCTCATCAAGGACGCGGCGAAGAAGGCGATCGACCAGGGCTTCACGAAGTACACGCCCACGAACGGCATCCCCGAGCTGCGCGAGGCGATCGCGGCGAAGATCCAGAAGGAGCACCGGGTCACCTACAAGGCGACCGAGGTGCTCGTCTCCTGCGGCGGCAAGCACGCCCTCTACAACCTGTTCCAGGCGCTGCTGAACGAGGGCGACGAGGTCGTCATCTTCACGCCGTACTGGGTCTCCTACGCCGACATGGTCCGCGTCGCCGGCGGCGTGCCGGTCCTCGTCGAGACCACGATGGACACGGGCTTCGACCCGGCGCCGGAGCAGATCAAGAAGGCGATCTCCCCGCGCACCAAGGCGATCATCGTGAACAGCCCGTCGAACCCGACGGGCGCGATGCTCTCGCGGCGCACGCTCGAGACGGTCGTCGCCGCGGTGAAGGGCACGGAGATCCTGATCGTCTCCGACGACATCTACGACAAGCTCGTCTACAAGGGCCGCTTCGAGAACGTCCTCGATCTCGATCCCTCGCTCCAGCCGCAGGTCGCGCTCGTGAACGGCGCGTCGAAGACCTACTCGATGACCGGCTGGCGCATCGGCTGGACCGCGGGCCCGCAGGCGCTCATCTCCGCGATGCAGAAGCTCCAGGACAACTCGACCTCGAACCCCGCCTCGATCTCCCAGAAGGCGGCGCTCGGCGCGCTCACGCTCCCGGGCGTGGACGAGGAGGTCGAGAAGATGCGCAAGACGTTCGACGAGCGGCGCAAGCACATCGTCGGGCGGCTCAACGCCATCCCGGGCGTCCGCTGCTTCGATCCGGGCGGCGCGTTCTACGCGTTCCCCGACGTGAGCGCGCTCCTGTCCCGGAAGGCGCCCGGAGCGGCCGAGCCGCTCGGCACCGACGGGAAGCTCATCGACCTCCTCCTCGAGAAGCACCTCGTCGCGGCCGTCCCCGGCTCGGCGTTCGGCGCCCCCGGCTACATGCGGCTCTCGTTCGCGACGTCGATGGAGCAGATCGACAAGGGCTGCGACCGCATCGCCGAGATGGCGAAGAGCCTGGGTTGAGGCTCCGTCTCACGGGGCCCTCAGGGTTGACCACCTCCTGAGGGCTGCGCGCCGCTCCGTGCACCCCGACGCCCCGCCGGCCCCGTTGGCCGCGCGGGGCGTCGTCGTCTCGTGGCGTGGCCGCGCCACGACATGCGCGGCGTCCTGCCGCGGGGGTCCTTTTCTTCGGCGGTGGGCCGTCCAGGGCTACAGTCCCGCGAGCCCACGACGCACCGACCGTGCGTGAAAGGAAAGGAGCCTCATGAAGAAGCTCGTGTTCGCCCTCGCCGCCCTCGCGCTCTCCGCCACCGCCCACGCACAGGACGCGCGCCGGCCCTTCGGTCTCGGCATCTCCATCGTCCCGCTGGAGGGCGCCGGCCCGCCGACGATCGAGGTCTACGCGCCCATCAACGTGGCCCCGACGCTCCGCATCGAGCCTTCGCTCGGGGTGCTGACCCAGGACCGGCCGGCGGGCCAGGTCGACCGGAGCGACGTGACGGTGGGCGTCGGCGTCTTCTACGTCCAGCGCCTCGCCGCGCCGTTCGACCTCTACATGGGCGGCCGGTTCAAGCTCAACTTCGCGAGCAGAGACAACGGCACCAACGACGAGAGCGGCACGGACGTGATCCTCGCCGCGGCCATCGGCGGCGAGCACTACCTCACGACGAACTTCTCCCTCGGCGCGGAGGCGCAGCTCGGGTTCCGCTCCGACTCCGACGCGTCCGGCGACTCCTCGGGCGTGTTCACGACGGGCCTCGCGTTCCTGCGGTTTTATTTCTAACCGGGGGCTGCGCCCCCGCCCCGCCGAGCGAAGCTCGTCGGGACCCCGCGACCTCGACGCCCCGCCGGCCATGCGCCGCGCGGGGCGTCGTCGTCTCCAGGGGCGAGGGCGTCAGTGCGCAGAAGGGCGAGCGCGGCGCACATCCGCAGCCAGCCGCGCCCACCCGCCGACAGCCCGAGACGGGCAACTTCACGGAAAGGCGACCGGGTCCAGGTATGCTCCGGGTCGAAAGCGCGCCGGGGCGTCCCGCGGACGCTCGCAGCGCGCGACGCCGCCTGCGCGGCGACGCGCACCCGGGGGACGATGGATGAAGACGTCGTCGAGCCGACCGCCTGGATCGGACACGGGAGACCGGGAGCTCCTCGGCCCCGGCCTGATCCACGAGCTGCGCCAGCCGCTGACCGCGCTGGACGCCGCCCTGCGGCTCGTCGCCCGCGAGCTCGGCCCGTCGGTCACGACGCTCGACGTCTGGTCCATGGCGACCGGGCAGGTCGCGCGGATCCAGGAGACGCTCGACACCTTCCAGCAGCTGATGACGGGGGGCGCCGAGCTGGGCACCTTCCTGGTGGAGCCGGTGGTCCGTCGCGCGATCGCGGCCGCGCGCGCGCGGCTCGACCTCCTGGGCGATCGCTTCGCGCTCGTCGTCGACCCCGACGTGCCGGGCGCGCACGGCAGCGCCCAGGCGCTCCTCCACGCCGTCTCGAACCTCGTCTCGAACGCGCTCGACGCGGTCGAGCAGGGCGGCGGCGGGCGGATCGAGGTGAGGGTGCTGCGAGCGCCGGACGGCGCGCGGGCCCAGGTGCGGGTGGCCGACGAGGGGATCGGCATCCTCACGGCGGACCGCGAGCGGATCTTCACGGTGGGCTACACCACGAAGGCGCGGGGGAAGGGGAGCGGGCTCGGCCTCGCCATCGCGCGCCGGATGCTGCGGGCCGCGGGCGGCGAGCTCCGCCTCGCGGCAGAAGCGGACCCGGCCAGGCGCCCGTGGGCCAGCACCGAGCTCGTGGTGGAGCTCGCCGCGAGCGCCGCGGAGCCGGTGCCGGTCGCCCCCGCGATGGCGGCCCCCCGCAGGCGCGGGCTCCGCGTCACGCTCGTCGGGGTGGCCTTGCTGGCCGTGGCCGCCGCCGGGTGGGCCGGGCTCCGCCCGTCGCGCACCGCCGGCGAGGCGGCCGCGGTCATCGCCTCGGCCGAGGCGGGCGAGGTGGTGCTGGAATCCGCCACCGGGGCGATCGAGCGGCTCCGCCCCGGCGGGTGGGAGCCGGTGGTCGCGGGAGAGCGGCTCCGCGAGGACGACACGATCCGCACGGGCGCCGGCGCGGCCGCGACGCTCGCGGTCGGCGACCGCTCGCGCGTCGCCGTGTCCGACGCGACGCAGCTCACGGTTCGTGAGCTCACCGCAGCGGTTCAGCGGCTGCGCCTGTCGCGGGGCCGCATCTCGGTCGATCACCAGCCGGACGGCGCGCGCGTGCTCGTGGTCGAGAGCGACGACGGCGCGAGCGTGGCGCGCGCGAACGAGGCGCGGTTCAGCGTGCTCGCGAGCGGCAGGTCCCTCGCCGTGGCCACCGAGACCGGCGTCGTCCGTCTCCAGGCGGCAGGCGCCAGCGTCGACGTGAGCGCCGGGCGCCAGGCGGTGGCGTTTCGCGGAGCGGCCCCGGATCCGTCCCTTCCCATTCCGCCCGCGCTCCTCCTCAAGATCGCGAGGACCGCGCGGGGGGAGGGGGTGTGCACCGTGTCAGGCGTGGTCGATCGCGGCGCGGAGGTCCGCGTCGAGGGGCGCCTCGTCGAGGTCGGCGGGGACGGGAGGTTCTCGGTCCGTCTCCCCGCGCGCGCGGCGATGCGCGCGTCGGTGGTCATCCGCGACGCGGCGGGCCACGGCGCGGAGCGCCAGGTCCCGTGCGCGCCGATCGCGCCGGAGCAGGACGTCTCCGACTTCGCCGTCCGCTGGGGACAGGATGCGAGCGCGCGCAGTCACCGCTAGCTGCGCGGTCGCGGCGCTCGTCGCGGCGGCCCGGGCGGCGGCCGGCGACCTCGCGCTGCGCGTGACGCCCGAGCGGCTCGTGCTCGGCCCGGACGCACGCGCCCTGATCGAGCTCGCGGGGGCCGGCGACGCGCCTCCCCGGCTCACCGTGAACGTGGGGCGCGTCGAGGGGCTTCGCCCCGCCGGCGCCGGCCGGTTCGTGGCGGAGTACGTCGCGCCCCCCGAGCAATACCCGCAGGTCGCGATCGTCGCGGCGAACGCCGGGGAGTCGTGGGGTTGGACGGCCCTCCCGCTCACCGGCCGGGGGCTCGCGACGGCGCGCTCCGCCCCGCACGCCCGCATCAGCGTCACCATCGGCGAGGCGTCCTTCGGACCCGTGACGGCGGACGCCTCCGGCGAGGCGCGCGTCCCGGTGGTCGCTCCGCCCGGCGCTCGCTTCGCCTACCACCGCGGCCGGCCGCTCGATCTCAACGCACCCCCGGTGCTGCACGTCCACCTCGCGCTCGGCAGCGCCGAGGTGGTCGCGGACGCGCCGCGCGACCTGCCGCTGCGCGCCTTCGTCGTCGCGCCGGACGGCGCCCCGCGCGCCGGCGCACCGCTCCGGCTCGAGGTCAGCGAGGGTCGCGTCGTGGGGCTCGCGGAGGTGGCCCCGGGGAGCTGGGCGGGCACCTGGCGCCTCGCGCCCGGACGCGCCGGCGTGGCGAGGGCATCCGCGGCGCTCGCCGACGAGCCGGGGCTCGCCGCGTCGGTCCAGCTCGCCCGGCGGACCGGCGCGCTGGCGCGGCTGACGGTGCAGGCCGCCGAGGCTCGCGTCGCGGCGGACGGGGCAGTCCTGCTGCGCGTCGAGGCGTCGGACGCGGCCGGCAACGCCGTCGAGGCCTCGCCCGCGGTCCAGGCGACGCTCGGCGAGCTCTCGGCGCTCGTGCCCGTCGCCCCCGGAGCGTGGGAGACGCGCCTCTCGGTCCCCGGGCGCGTCGGGTCGGCCCGGCGGCTGCAGGTCCTCGCGCGCGCCGGCCCCGTGGAGGGCCGCGCCGAGCTCGAGGTCGCCGGGGGTCCCCCCGTGGAGCTCGAGGTGGTCGCGGAGGAGGCCCCGCTCGTCGCGGACGGCCGCGCGGCGGCGCGCGTCCGCGTCCGGCTGCGCGACCGCTTCGGCAACCCTGCGGAGGGGGCCGCGCCCGAGATCGCGGACGCGCGGCCCGCCGTCGTGGAGACCCAGCCGGACGGGCCCGGGGCCTGGGTGGTGCGGTATCGCCCGCGCCGCGCGAGAGAGGACCGCGCCGACGTCCTCTCCGTCCGCGCGGGCGGGCTGATGGGCGCCGCGCGGCTCACGATCGTGGCGCCGGAGCGGCGGCTGGGGGTCGCGCCGAAGCTGGGGGTCGCGGCCGCGAGCGGCCTCCTCGCGCCGTACGCCGCCGTGGAGGCGGGATACCGGACGACGCTCTTCGCGGGCCGGCTGGCCGTGGCCGGCGAGGCCGGGGCGTTCGTGCACGAGCGCACCGACACGGCGCAGGTCGGCGGCGGCGCGGTCGAGGTCCGCGGCCGCGCTCGCTACCTCCCGGCGCTCTTCACCGTGCGATGGGAGCAGCGCCTCGCCGGCGGGCAGGCGCTCTGGGCCGGGGCAGGGGCGGGCGTCGCGCACGTCGCGTCGGAGGTCTCGACCGACGCCGGCCCCATGTCCGCGGAGGCGGGGCTCGTGACGCTGCTGCACGCCGGGGGTGGATGGGGGCTGCTCCGCCGGCACGGAGGCCCCTTCCTCGAGGCCCGCGTCGCGCGCATGAGCGATCCCCGCTTCGACGCGCTCCGCGGCTCGCTCACCACGCTCCTCGCCGTCGTGGGGTACCGCCATGACGCGTACTGAGCGTGCCCTCGCCGGCGCCGTCCTCGCGGTCGTGCTCGGATGCCGGCAGTCGGCGCCGTCCGCTCCGCCGCGTCCGGTCGCGGCCGAGCCGGCGCAGGGCTTCGAGCAGAGCGAGGCCCTCATCGACATCGTCGGGAGCGCGTTCCACGTGAGGGCGGTGCAGCGCGTCCACGGCGGGAGCAGCGTCGACGCGTCGTATCGCGCGTGGCTCGGCACGACCGAGCTCCGGGACGTCGTGTGGCTCGACCCGACCAGGCTCCGCGCGCGCGTGCCCGCAGGGCTCCCCCGGGGCTTCCACGATCTGAGGGTCGCGGGTCCCTACGGCGAGGGCACCGCGGGCGGCGCGTACGAGGTGCTGCCCGGATCGGCGCCGTCGCTCTCCGCGTCCCTGTCGCTGGTCCAGGCGGCGAGCGTCGGTCAGGAGGTGCTGCTCGAGGTGACGGTGGAGAACGGCGGCGACTTCTCCGTGGAGGGGGTCCTGCCGGAGGCGACGCTGAGCGGGCCCGGCGCGCTCGCGCTCGTCGCGCCGGCGGCGCCGCAGGACCTCGCGCCCGGCGCGCGCTCGACCCTCACGCTCGCGTATCGCGCGGAGGCGCCTGGCGCCGTGTCGGTCTCCGTGTCCGCGATCGGCCGGGATCCGCGCACGGGGGCCGCGGTCGTCGCCACGGCGACGGGCGGCCTCCGCGTCGAGCGGCCGGCCGCGCTCTCCGCCGCGCTCGCGCTGCCGCCCGGGCCGCTCGCGCTCGGCGATCTCCCGGTGACGCTCACCGTCACGAACACGGGCGAGGCGACCGCCGTCGCGGTGGTCCCCGCGTCGCTCGTGGACGACGGGTCCACCGGGGCCGTCGTGGTCGTGTCCGGCCCGACGCAGGCCGTCACGCTCGCGGCCGGGGAGAGCGTCGCCTTCGCCTGGTCGTGCCGGGCGGTCGCGGCGGGGACGCTCGCCTTGACGGCGACGGTGACGGGCGCCGACGCGAACGACGGGCGCGCGCTCGGCGCGAGCGCGACGGCCACCACCGCGACGGTCCCGCACGGCGTCGCCCGCCTCGCCAGCGATCCCTTCGCGGACGGGAGCACGTTCGCCTTCGTCGCGCCGTATCGAGGGCAGGTGTACGTGGGGCCGAGCCGGACCGGGGACGGCGTCGTTCGCATGCAGCGCGACGGGACGGGGCAGGAGTCGCTCGCGCTGACGTTCCCGCGCGACCCCGGCGTCGGCAGCACCTCCTCGAGCGCAGGCCCCTGGCCTCACACGACCCTCGGCTACACGGGGTGCACCGCCGCGGCCTGCGGGCCCGACGGCGAGGACGGGCGGGGCCTGCTCACCTCGGTCTCCTTCGCGGGCGACGAGTGGCTCGTGCTCGGTGGCGCGCGCTCGTCGGGCGAGCTCGACTACGTGTACCTGAGCCGCGCGTCGGCCTCGCCGCTCGACTTCTCCTACGTGGACCTCTCCACCGTGCTCGGGGCGAACACGCGCGGCGTCTCCGCGGCGCTCGGCGCGGGGGGGCGGCTCTATCTCGGCTTCCCGGACAACGGCGGCTCCCGCCCTTACGGCATCGCGCTCCTCCGCGCCCCGACCGCCCCCGGCCTCGACGCGGCGCAGGGGACCGACGCCCTCGACCTGGGCTTGCACGACGCCTACAACGCAGCGTACGGCGGGTTCACGGCGATCTCGATCGTCGACGCGATGGCCGAGCTCGGCGGCCGCGTGTACTTCTTCGACGACGTGGGCTGCCTCGTCGCGAACGGGCAGGCGCCCGCGACGAAGAGCGACTTCCTCGGCTGCTCTCCGGCCGCGAGCGCGGCCTACGACCGGAAGCAGTCCGTCGCTCCCCCGCGCCAGTTCGATCTCGAGCCGCCCGACAAGGCTTGGCCCCAGGCGGTGGCCTGGAACGGGCGGCTGTACGCCATCCGGAACACCACCACGGGCCCCCAGCTCTGGTCGTGCGACCCGGCGGGCGGCGCCGACCCGGCCGTCTGCGACCCGACGGACTGGACCCTCCTCGCGGCGGACGCGGCCTACCGCACGCGGCTCGGGTACCCCGGCGTCACGGCCGCGTCGATGCTGCTCGCCACGCCGAGCCACCTGTACCTCGGGCTCGACGATCCCGGGGCCGGCCTCCACGTGTTCCGCACGCGCGCCGCGCTCCCCGCGATCTCCGACTTCACGGGACTCGACGGCTGCGCTGCCGGGACGCCCGGGTGCCAGGGGCTGGGAGGGGACGGCCTGGGGACGCCCGCGCTGACGCACATCCTGGACGCGAAGCTCGTCTCCAGCCCGGACGGCCGGACGGACCTGTTCTTCACCGCCCGCGGCGGCAGCTCTCCTTTCCAGCTGATCCGGATGGATCCCTGACGCCGGGCCCGGGCGCTCGGCGGGACGTCGCACGCCTGGTCGCTCGTGGCCCGGCCCGCCTC
>NZ_JALCZB010000136.1:0-9350 GCF_022690745.1 Anaeromyxobacter sp. SG64
CGGCGCTCCGGGCGAGCGCCGCGAGCGGGGCGGGGAGAGCCGCCGCGAGCGCGGGGCGGCCGGAGCAGGCGCCCGGCGGACCGAGGGGCGCGGCGAGCGCAAGGCCTCGGGCCACGCCGGGTCGCCCGGCAGGACGGGGCGGCGCGGTCAGCCTGGCGGCAAGGCGCAGGGCGGGAAGGCACAGGGCGGGCGGCCGCAGGGCGGGAGGGGCGGGAAGGGTGGGAGGGGCCCGAGCGGCGGCGGCAAGGGTGGCAAGGGCGGTCCGCGCGGCGGCCGGCGCGGAAGGTAACGGCTGCGGCGGGCTACCTCGCGGCGGGAGGCGCTCCACGAAGGGCCGAGAGGAACCGTCGGGCCTCCGCGACCGGCGTCCTTCGAGCGGAGCCGAGGTGCGGCTCCGCCTCCGCCCGCGGGACGAAGCGCGGCTCCCCGGGCGTCCCCGGATCGAACGCGACCGCGAGGCCCTTCGCCGCCAGCGCGCGGAAGAACGGCTCCCAGCCGCAGCGCTCCCCGGCCTCCCCGTGGCCGACGAGGGCCGGCGCGCCGTCGCGCAGCGCAGGCGAGCGCCGGCTCCAGCCCGCGAAGTGGATGATCTCGGCTCGGTCGAGGGTCGCGTGCATCGGGACCTCCGGCCGGGATCTGCCGCCGCGCGGCGGGCCCGGCAATCGCCCGGCGGGGGCTGCGCCGCCGGGGCGCGCCGTGCTAATCACGAACGGTGACGCTCGCCAACGGGCTGCTCGTGACCGCGTCGTCCGCCGCCGCCGGCCTGATCAACGCGGTCGCGGGCGGCGGGACCCTCCTCACCTTCCCGGCGCTGCTCACGGCCGGGCTCGGCCCCGTCGGCGCGAACGCCACGAGCACCGTCGCGCTCTGGCCCGGCCAGTTCTCCTCCGTCTGGGCTTATCGCCGGCACATCGGCGAGGAGCGGCGGCGCGCGCTCACCCTCGGCGTGCCCGCGCTGCTCGGCGGCGCGATCGGCTCGGCGCTGCTCCTCGCGCTCCCCGAGTCGGCGTTCGCGGCGATCGTCCCCTGGCTCATCCTGTTCGCCTGCGCGCTCCTCGCGCTGCAGGGGCCGATCAAGACCTTCGTCGGCGGCCACGCCGTCGGCAACCATCCCCTCGCGCACTGGGTCATCCAGCTCCTCATCTCCATCTACGGGGGCTACTTCGGCGCGGGCATCGGGATCCTGATGCTCGCGGCGATGGGCATCCTCGTGCCGTCTTCGATGCAGCACGCGAACGCCCTCAAGGTGCTGCTCGCGCTGCTCACGAACGGCGTCGCGGCGATCCTCTTCGCCATGAGCGGCAAGGTGGACCTGCGCGTCGCGGCCATCATGGCGGTCGCGTCGCTGGCGGGGGGATGGATCGGCGCGCTGCTCGCGCAGCGGCTCCCGCCCGCCGGGATGCGAGCGTTCGCCATCGCCGTGGGCCTGTTCGCCGCGGGGAAGATGTTTTTGCGCTGAGGGGCTAAGGATCCCGCGCGACCGTCGGCGGGGCCGGTGCCGGAGCCCGTCTGCGTGGGAAGCGCACGGGCGGCCGACGCCGGGGGAGGGCCCCGCGCAAAGCGCGGGAGGGGCGAAGCCCCTCCGGCGGGGAACGGGCGCGAACCCGCGAAGCGGGCGCGACCGTTCACGGGCCCCGCCGAGCAGGGGTGGGGCCCCAGCAGCTTCGCTGCTGGGGCGGGGGCGCAGCCCCCGTCTATCTAGAAAAATGAATCAGCGCCTCGAGCGCGTTCGTCGTGGTGAGGATGCCCACGAGCTCGCCGCGCGTCCCGGCCACGATGACGCCGTTCAGCTTGCGGTCGTGGAGGAGCTTCGCCGCCTCGGAGATGGGGGTCTCCGGCTTCACGGTGTGCGGCTTCGGGTTCATGGCGGCGGTGACGGGCGTCTTCGAGAGCAGGTACTGCAGCTCCCACTGGTCGAGGCTCGTCGCCTTCGCCGGCATGTAGCCGAGGAGCATCTTCTCCGTCACCAGGCCGACGATCCTGTCGCCCTTCATCACCGGCAGCCGCCGGATGTTCCGCTCGCGGAGGAGGTGGATCGCCTCCACGATCGACGCGTCGTCCCCGATGGTGATCGGGTTCCGCGTCATCCAGTCGCCGACGGTGAGCTTCGTGTCCGCCATGATCAGATCCCCAGGAAGGCCTTCTTCACGTGCGCGTTGTCGAGCAGCTCGGCGCCCGGGCCGGAGAGTACCACCCGGCCCGTCTCGAGCACGTAGGCCCGATGGGAGATGCGCAGCGACTGGAACACGTTCTGCTCCACGAGCAGGATGGTCGTTCCCTGGCGGTTGATCTCCTTGATGATCTCGAAGATGTTCCGCACGAGCAGCGGCGAGAGCCCGAGCGAGGGCTCGTCGAGGAGCATGACCCGCGGGTTCCCCATGAGGCCGCGCCCGATGGCGAGCATCTGCTGCTCGCCGCCGGACATGGTGCCGCCGAGCTGGCCCTTGCGCTCGGCGAGGCGGGGAAAGAGCGAGAACACCCGCTCCATGTTGCGCTCGCGGTCCTTGCGCGTGGACTTCACGAACGAGCCCATGCGGAGGTTCTCGGTGACGGTCATCTCCGGGAAGATGCGGCGCGCCTCCGGGACCTGGACGATCCCCATCTCCACGACCTTGTGGGAGGGGACGCGCGAGAGCTCCGTGCCCTCGAACATGATCGACCCCGAGGTCGGGCGGACGAGCCGCGAGACGTTCCGCAGGATCGTGGACTTGCCGGCGCCGTTCGCGCCGACGACGGTGACGATCTCCCCCTGCTTCACCTCGAGGTCGACGTCCCAGAGGACCTGCAGGTCGCCGTAGGCGAAGTTGAGCTTGCGGATCTGGAGCATGTCGTCTCCCGTCACTCGACCCGCTCGCCCAGGTAGGCGGCGATGACGTCGGGGTTGTCGGCGATCTCGCGCGGGCCGCCCTCGGCGAGCTTCTCGCCGGAGTTGAGGACCACGATCCGGTCGGAGATCCGCATGATGGCCTTCATGTCGTGCTCGATGACCATCTGCGTGAGGCCCCGCTTCTTGAGCTCGAGGATGAGCTGGATGATCTCCTCCGACTCGGCGGGGTTGAGGCCGCCCATCACCTCGTCGAGGAGCAGGAGCTCGGGCTTCGTGGCGAGGGCGCGGGCCACCTCCAGCTTCTTGCGCTCGCCGATGGGGAGCCCGCCCGCCAGGAAGTCGGGCTTGTGGTCCAGTCGGACGACCTTGAGCTGCTCCATCGCGAGCTCGCGCGCGACCCTGAGGCTCGAGGTGCGCGCGAGCGCGCCCACCATCACGTTGTCCACCACGGAGAGCTTCGCGAGCGGGCGGACCTTCTGCCACGTCCGCACCATGCCGAGCCTGCAGACCTGATCCGGCTGGAGCCCGTTGAGCCGCGTGCCCTTGAAGGTCACCTCGCCCTTCGAGGGCGGGTAGTAGCCGGTGATGCAGTTGAAGAGGGTGGTCTTGCCCGCGCCGTTCGGGCCGATGAGGCCCATGATCATCCCCTGCTCCATGGAGAAGGAGACGTCGGAGTTGGCCGCGAGGCCCCCGAAGAACTTGGAGACGTGCTCGATGTCGAGGATCGCCATGGTCGCCTCCCTCAGGCCGTCGCCGCCGGTTCCGTCCGCCCGCGCGACGGCGTGCGGCGGCGCAGCCGGGTCGCGAGGCGGCGGATGACGCCCAGCACGCCCTCGGGCGCGAACAGGATCACCACCACCACCAGGATGCCGTACACGAGCATGTGCGCGTTCGAGAGGTTCGCCTCGATGAACCGCACGAACCCCGAGTCGGACGAGACGATCCCGAGCTGCACGAGCCCCTTGGGGTTGCGGAGGATCTCCGAGAGCGGCACGAGCACCATCGCCCCGATCACCGGGCCGAGGATCGTCCCGATGCCGCCGATGATGCAGATGAGGACGAACTGCACCGACACGTCCAGCCCGAACACCGTGTTCGGGTCGATGAACTTCACGAACATCGCGTAGAAGCCGCCGGCCGCGGCGGTGAACGCGGCGGAGATCGCGAGCGCGACGTTCTTGTAGAAGGCGGGGTTGATGCCGAGCGAATGGGCGGCGTCCTGGTCCTCGCGGATCGCCTGGAAGTAGTAGCCGAGCTTCGAGTGCTGCACGGCCCAGTTCGCGATGATGGTGACGACCGCGAGCCCGAGCGCCGCGAAGTAGAACGGGCGCTTCGTGAAGAACTCGATCTCGGTCGCGCCGATCTTGAGCGTCGGGATCTCGGTGACGAGGAACCCCTCGGCGCCGCGAGTGAACGCCTTGAAGTGCAGCGCGGCGAGCCGGATGATCTCGGTGACCGAGATCGAGGCGAGCACGAAGTAGGGTCCGCGCAGCCGGAAGGTGATGCTGCCGATGACGAGCGACAGGAGCACCGCCGCCGCGATCGCCGCCCAGATCCCGACCCACGGGGCGGTCTTGTTGAGCTCGAGCAGCATCATCGTGACGTACGCGCCGATGCCGAAGAACGCGGCGTGGCCGACGGAGTACTGGCCGGCGTAGCCGCCGATGACGTTCCAGGCCTGGCCCTGGATGACCGCCAGGAACAGCACGACACCCATGTGGAGGACGTACGGCTTCTTCACGAAGCTCGGGAACGCCGCGAGCGCCGCGATCGCCGCCACGAAGAGGACGAGCCCGAGGACGGAGAAGCCGCGGGGGGCGCGGGAGAGGAGGGGACGCCGATCCATGGAGTGCACCCTTAGGCCCGGGTCTTCCCGAGGAGGCCGGACGGCTTGAAGAGGAGGAGCCCGAGGAAGAGCACGAACACGACGAGCTCCTTCAGGCCGGAGGCGATGTAGACCGCCGAGAGCGACTCGGTGACCCCGATGATGAGGCCGCCGAGCGTCGCGCCGATGACGCTGCCCATACCTCCGAGCACCACGATGACGAAGGCCTTCAGCGTGAAGGTGCTGCCGACCTGCGGGAAGATGTAGTAGGTCGGCGAGATGAGCGCGCCCGCCACCCCGGCGAGCGCGGAGCCGATGCCGAACGCGAGCACCGACATCGCTTGCACGTTGATGCCCATGAGCTGCGCCGCGTCGCGGTCCTGGGCGGTCGCGCGGATCGCCTGGCCGGTGTCGGTCCTCAGGAGGAACCAGTAGAGCGCCGCGGTGATCACCGCCGTGATGAGGAACGCGACGAGCAGCGGCTCCGAGATCGAGATCCCGCCGAGCGAGAAGCTCGACGACGAGTAGGTCGTCGTGAGGATCCGGTAGTCGGAGGTGAACATCAGCATGATCGAGTTCGACATGATGAGGCCGAGCCCGATCGTGAGCAGGATCTGGTTCTGCGGGAGCGCGTTGAGCACCCGGTTGATGAGGGTCTTCTGGAGGAACGCTCCCCACAGGAACAGGAGCGGTCCGGTGATGGCGACCGAGACGAAGGGATCGATCCCGAGCCGCGAGAAGACGAGCCAGGTCGCGTACATCCCCAGCATGAGCAGGTCGCCGTGCGCGAAGTTGATGACGCGCATGACGCCGAAGATGATCGTCAGCCCGATCCCGATGAGCGCGTAGACGCCGCCCACGAGGATCCCGCTGATCACCGACTGCAAGAACACGTTCATTCGGCTGGCTCCGCGGCTCCGGTCGAGGGTGAGCGAAGAACGAGAGGGGCCGGGGAGCGTAACCAAACAGTCGAGCCGACTTCAACGCCTGTCAGCGCGCGGCGCGCGAAAAACGGGCGATCGGCGGCCGACCGGGGGGCGACCGGCGCGCGCCCCCGAAACGAACGGGGCGGCGGGCCTGTGTCCGGCCCGCCGCCCCCAGGTACGAAGGTCACGCCGCGTGACGCGGCGCCCCAATCACTTCCAGCCCGGGAACGGGTAGACGGCCTTCTTCTTCGCGAGCTGCTTCGGGAAGACCGTCACCGACTTGCCGCCCTGGTACTGGACGACCGGCATGACGAGCTCGTTCTGGTTCGTGAACCCCTCGTAATCCCGGAAGTCCACGTTGCCCATGATGCCGTTCCACTTGCCGGCCTTGAGCCCCTCCTGGATCTTCTTGCGATCGCCGCCCGCCTGCTGCGCGACCTCGCCCACGATCATCATGGAGGCGTAGGCGCAGGCCGCGTGGTAGGTCGGCTTCTTCCCGTACTTCTTGAGGTAACGGTCCGCGAACTCCTGCGCGGCCGGGGTGCTCTCCGGCGTCCACTGCGTCACCGAGAAGACGAGGTTCGAGATGTCCTTCTCGCTCTCGAACTGCGCGGTGTCGAAGCCCGCGCCGCCGCCCAGGAAGGCCTGCGGCTTCAGCCCCACCTCGCGCGACTGCCGCATGAGCAGGATCGCGTCCGCGACGTAGGACACCATGAAGACGAGGTCCGGGCTCTGGGCCTTGATCTTGGTGAGCGTGGAGCGGTAGTCGGGCGCGCCCTTCTGGTAGGCCTCGTCCGCGACGATCTTGAGGCCCTTCTTCTGCGCGAAGTCCTTGCCGGCAGCGGCGACGGACGTGCCGAAGTCGGTCGACTCGTAGATGAAGGCGATCGTCTTCGGCTTGCCGAGCTCGCTCGCGGCGTCGATGAGCGACTGCGCGTACTGGTGGGCCGGGGCGTTGAGCCGGAAGACGAAGTCGTACCCCTGCTTGGTGATCTCCTCCTTCGCGGCGGCCGGGACGACCTGGGGCACCTTGTACTGGTTCGCGAGCTTCGCGACCGCGTTCGCCGTGGCCGAGGTGTAGGGCCCGACCACCGCCGCGACCTCGTCGCCCGTCGCGAGCTGCTCCATCGCGCTCATCGACACCTGCGGCTTGCCGGTGTCGTCCTGCTTGATGAGCTGGACGTTGACGCCCTTCTTCTTGAGGTCCTCGACGGCCATGTCGACGCCGTTCGTGAGGTTCTCGCCGATGGGGGCCTCGGGGCCGGTGATGGAGTTGATGAATCCGATCTTCACCTGCGCGTGTCCGGCACCAGGGAGCGCGAGGCTGAGCGCCGCGAGGGCCGGGGCGAGCATCTTCTTCATGTGCCGCTCCTTGCGAGAAGGGATCCTTTGGACGTGCGAAGGCGCCCGCGGCATTCAACACCGCGGGCGCCCCCTGTGACTTGCGGCTTCCTAGAACACGAACTGCGACGACACGGCGGTCTGCCAGCCGTCCTGATCGAGGCCGTCTGCGTAGGTGGTCGTCGTGCGGACGCCCTCGACGCCGAACTTCCAGTGCTTGCCGGCGTTGAAGATCACCGCGGCGTGGATCTGCTCGTTCTCACGGCGGACCGAGGCCGCGGTCTGGCCGGCGGACGTACGGCTGCCCGCGTCCGTCTTCTCGCGGCCGTAGCCGCCGACGAGCCAGACCTCGGGGATGGGCTTCAGGACCGCCTGCGCCCAGAAGCCGTCCGACTCGACCGTGTCGGGAGCGGCCGTCGCGACCGGGGGAGTCCCCGTCGCGACCGCGCCCGCGCCGGCGGCGATCAGGTTGTACGTGTCGCCCGCGCCGTCGTTCGTGAACCACTCGCCCTTCACGTCGAGCCACTGCGAGGTCACGTTGACGTCGACGCCGAGGAGCGTGCCGTCGAGGTCCTTCGTGGCGCCCGTCCCGCCGGTGACGTCGCTCACGCGGCGCTTGCCGTACAGGTACCCGACGCCCGCGGCGACCGTGACCGGATCGAGCTTCGCGTTGACGCCGACGCGGCCCTCGAGGCTGGGGAAGCGCGAGGCGTTGCCGGAGCCGTAGTCGGCGCTGGCCGGCGTGAACACCGGCGCGGCGTCGTTCGTCTGCGGGGAGAGGACCGCGGCCGCGACGTTCAGGCCCAGCATCTCGGGCGTGCCGGCCCAGGACGCGCGGATCTGAGGAGCGCGGCGCCAGGCGTTACCGGCCTGCCAGAAGATCGGGTCGGCGGTGTGCGTGATGGAGGTCGCGAACAGCGGCGTCACGATGCCGTAGTCCTGCCCGGCGAGGATCGTGAAGGTACCGACCGGCTGCTTCCAGGTCGCCGTCATGCTGGCGAGCCGGAGGCGCATCACGCCGTTGTACCAGGTGGTCGACGTGGTCGCGAGGTGGCCGGCCTTGAAGTCGAACTCGATCGTTCCGCCGAGCTTCGCGCCGGTCCAGTTCTCGTCGTCGAGCGCGAGGCGCACGCCGAACCGCGAGTAGCGAGCGCTCATGAGGTACGAGCCGCCCGCCTGCGTGCGCGCGACCTGGGCCGGGTAGTCCTTCGCCGCGAACGTGTTCGCGTTCGCGTACGCGCTCAGCTGGATGAAGCCGTAGGGCGTGACCTTCACCTCGTCCTTCGCGGCGGGCGGCTTGGCCGGAGGCGCGGTCGGCGGGGTCGCGGGCTGCGCCGCCGGCGTCTGCTCGGCGGGCTTCTGCTCTGCAGCAGGCGCCTGCGCGAGAGCCGCGAGCGGCAGCGCAAGGGTGAGGGCTGCAGCGATGAGCTTCTTCAAAGCCTTCATGCAGTGCCTCCGAAAATCAATGTGTTCGGCGGTGTGTCCGGGCCCCTGAACGGAAAAGGGAGCGCAGGCTCGGACGGGTGCTTCCTCTCTACCACACCGGGCCAGCCCTCGAACGCAGAAAAATTGGCGCGGCCGGCAGGAATTGCGCCCGCATGGGTGGACAACACTGAGAGCGAAATCGCGGCGCGCCTCCCCTGGCCGAAGGAGGGGGACGGCGGCCGCGAGCTCACGGGCTCGAGGGCGGCGGCGCGCGGCCTAAAGGATCGGGGGGTTCGGCGGCGTCAGCGCCGGAGGCTGACGACGGTCACTGCGTCGCCGCCCTCGTGGCGGTCGCCCGGGCGAAACGCGCCAACGTAGGGCGACGCGGAGAGGTGGTCGCGGAGCGCCTGCTTGAGCGCGCCGGTGCCGTGGCCGTGGAGCACGAGGCACTCGGCCTCGCCGGCCGAGTAGACGCGATCGAGGAAGCGCTCCACCTCGCGGAGGAGCTCCTCCACCCGCAGCCCGCGCACGTCGAGGCGGCGCTCGAGGCCACGCGGCGCGTCGGGGCGCGCCTCGGCCGCCGCCGCGAGCTTCTCCGCGCGCGAGCGGCCGAGCCTCGCCGCGTCCTTCGCCTTCCCCACGAGCGGCACGAGGTCCGAGACGGGCCGGCGGACCTTGAGCGGCCCCGCCCGCACGAGCGCGTCCTTCCCCTCCACCTCCACGACCTCGCCCTCCTGCCCGAGCGAGACGATGCGGACGCGCACGCCCGGCTTCACCTCGCCGCCGGGCAGCGCCTCCGCGCCCGCCTCGGCGCGCGCCTTCGTCGCCTGCGCCGCCTGCTGGACGGTGGCGCGCCAGGCGTCGAGCTGGCGCGAGGCGTCGGTCGCGGCCCTCACCGTGGGCGCGGCCTGGAGGCCCGCGAGCAGCTCCGCCACCTCCGCGCGCGCGGCCTCGAGCTCGTCCACGAGCGCCTCGCCCATGCGCGCCGCCGCCTCGCGCTCGGCCC
>NZ_JALCZB010000137.1:0-8639 GCF_022690745.1 Anaeromyxobacter sp. SG64
GCCCGCGCCCGCTCCCGCCGCGCCGGTCAGCCCGCCCGCAGCTCGCCGTAGGCCCACGCGGCGACGCGAATGGCGGCGAACGCCACCGCCGCCGTCACGGCGAGCGCCGCGGCGAGCACGCCCGCGACGACGAGCCCGCTCGCGCGGCGCGTCGGCGCGGGCGCCGCGAGCCAGGTCTCGAGGAGCCGCACGTTCCTGAGGTTCGCCTTGAAGCCGGCGTCGAAGAGGTCGCCGAGGAGCGGCACCGCGCCGACGACCGCGTCGACGGCGAGGTTCATCCCCATCCGCGCGACGAGCACCGCCGGGGCCCCGAGCCGCCACGCCACGAGGAGCACGTACGCCGCCGCCACGCTCGTCGCGACGTCGCCCACGCCGGGGAAGAGGCCGATGATGGGGTCGAGGCCGATGCGGAGATCGGTCCCGGGGACGCGGAACGCGGCGTCGAGCCAGCGCGCGACGAGCCGCGCCTCGCGCAGCCTGGGATCGGGCGCCCGGCCGGCGCCGCCGATTTCGAAGTCAGCGCCGTCGAGCACGCGACCGCCCCGAGACTCGGGCGCGCGGCGTGTATACTCCCCCTTCTTTCTCGACGGACGGCCCATGATCCAGATCTACGACACCACGCTGCGCGATGGCACCCAGCGCGAGGGGATCTCCCTCTCGTGCGAGGACAAGCTCCGGATCGCGCGCCGCCTCGACGAGCTCGGCGTGGCCTTCGTGGAGGGCGGCTGGCCGGGCTCGAACCCCAAGGACGCCGAGTTCTTCGCGCGCGCGCGCGACCTGCCCTGGCGGCGTGCGGCGATCGCGGCGTTCGGCTCGACCTGCCGCGTCGGCGGGGTGCCGGAGGACGACGCGAACCTGCGGGCGCTCCTCGACTCGGGCGCGCCGGTGTGCACCGTGGTCGGCAAGACCTGGACGCTGCACGTGACTGACGTGCTGCGCGCGAGCCTCGACGAGAACCTGCGGATCATCGAGCAGAGCCTGGCCTGGCTCCGCGAGCGCGGCCGCCGCGTCATCTACGACGCCGAGCACTTCTTCGACGGCTGGCGCGCCGACTCCGGGTACGCGCTCGCCACGCTCGAGGCCGCCACGCGCGGCGGCGCCGAGACGCTGGTGCTGTGCGACACGAACGGCGGGACGCTGCCGTGGCAGGCCGCCGAGATCATCCGCGCGGTCCGCGCCCGGGTGAAGACGCCGCTCGGCGTCCACGCCCACGACGACTCCGGCACGGCGGTGGCGACCTCGCTCGCCGCGGTGCACGAGGGCGCGATCCAGGTGCAGGGCACGATCAACGGCTACGGCGAGCGCTGCGGCAACGCCGACCTCTGCTCGGTCATCCCCGGGCTCGAGCTGAAGCTCGGGCTGCGGTGCCTGCCCGAGGGCCACCTCCAGTCGCTCACCGAGCTCTCCCACCTCGTCGCCGAGGTCGCGAACCTCGCCCCCGACGAGCACCTCCCGTACGTCGGCCGCTCGGCCTTCGCCCACAAGGGCGGGATCCACGTCGCGGCGATGCGGCGCAACGCGGCCTCGTACCAGCACGTCCTGCCCGAGCTCGTCGGCAACCAGATGCGCGTCGTCGTCTCCGAGCTCTCCGGCCGCGGCAACCTGCTCTCGAAGGCGGAGGAGCTGGGGCTCGGCGCGGGCGAGGGGGTCGCCGACGTGCTCGAGGAGATCAAGACGCTCGAGGCGCGCGGCTTCTCGTTCGAGGCGGCCGAGGCGTCGGTGGCGCTCATGATGAAGCGGCACGATCCGGGGTACCGCGCGCCGTTCGAGCTCGTCGACTTCCTCGTGAACGTCGAGCACCGCGACGGGCGAGGGCTCTTCTCGGAGGCGATGGTGAAGGTGCGCGTCGACGGCGAACTCCTGCACACCGCCGCCGAGGGCGACGGGCCGGTCGACGCGCTCGACGCGGCGCTCCGCAAGGCGCTCCTGCCGCGCTACCCGCGCATCGCCGAGCTCAAGCTCGTCGACTACAAGGTCCGCATCCTGGACGGCAAGAACGGCACCGCGGCGGTCACGCGCGTGCTCGTGGACACGCAGCACGGCAAGCGCGTCTGGAGCACGGTGGGCGCCTCGCCGAACATCATCGAGGCGAGCTGGCGCGCGATCGTGGACGCCCTGGAGTACGGGATCACGATCGCCGCGGAGAACGGAGGGAGCGAAGCGTGAGGGCGAAGATCGTCGTTCTGCCCGGTGACGGCATCGGGCCTGAGGTGACCGCGGAGGCGATCCGCGTGCTCGAGGCGGTGGCGCGGAAGGGCGGCCACGTCTTCGAGCTGTCCGAGCACCTCATGGGCGGGTGCTCCATCGACCGGCACGGCACCGCGCTCACGCCGGAGGTGCTCGCCGCCTGCCAGGCCTCGAGCGCGGTCCTCCTCGGGGCGGTCGGCGGGCCGAAGTGGGACGACCCGGCGGCCAAGGTCCGGCCGGAGCAGGGGCTCCTCGGGCTGCGCAAGGGGCTCGGCGTCTTCGCGAACCTGCGCCCGGTGCGCGTGCACCCCGCGCTCGTGGACGCGTCGCCGCTCAAGGCGGATCGCCTCGCCGGCGTGGACCTGCTCGTGATCCGCGAGCTCACCGGCGGCCTCTACTTCGGCCAGCCGAAGGGCCGGGAGGAAAAGGACGGTCACGTCCGCGCCGTGGACACGCTCGAGTACCACGACTACGAGGTGCAGCGGGTGGTGGAGCTCGCGTTCAGGCTCGCCCGCGGCCGCCGGCGCAAGGTGACGTCGGTCGACAAGGCGAACGTGCTCGAGTCCTCGCGCCTGTGGCGGCAGGTGACGAGCGCGATCGGCGCGGCGAACCCCGACGTGGCGCTCGACCACATGCTCGTGGACACCGCCGCGATGCGGCTCGTCGCGGCGCCCGCGTCGCTCGACGTCGTCGTCACCGAGAACATGTTCGGCGACATCCTCACCGACGAGGCGTCGGTGCTCGCCGGCTCGATGGGCATGCTCCCGTCGGCGTCCATCGGGGCGGGCGGGCCGGGCCTGTACGAGCCGATCCACGGCTCCGCGCCGGACATCGCCGGCAAGGGGATCGCGAACCCGCTCGGGACCATCCTCTCGGCCGCGATGATGCTCCGCCACTCGCTCGGGCTCGAGGCGGAGGCGGCGGCCGTCGAGAAGGCGGCGGACGCGGCCGTCACCGACGGCGCGCGCACCCGCGATCTCGGCGGCACGCTGTCCACCCGGGCGATGGCGGACGAGGTGCTGCGGCGCCTCGCGAGTTGAACGCCCGGGTCCGGCCCCGCCCGGTCGCCCGCGCGACCGCCTCCATCGGGTCCAGGCGACCGAGGGTGAGGCGCGGAGCAGGAACGGTCCGTAAAATGAATTCGAGGCGTGCCCGTCCGTGATCCTCGGGGCGGGCGCCTTCGACTTTCGACCGTTCGCTCGAGGAGACTGCTCCCATGACCCGTCGCTCCACGGCCGCTCGCTCGCTCATCGCCCTCCCGATCGCCCTCGCGCTCGCCGGCGCGTGCGCGGTGAACCCGGTCACCGGAAAGCGCGAGCTCTCGCTCGTCTCCAAGGATCAGGAGATCGCGCTCGGCAAGCAGAGCGCGGAGCAGGTGAAGCAGCAGATGGGCGTCTACCCGGACGAGAAGGTCCAGGCCTACGTCCGCGAGATCGGGATGCGCATCGCCAAGGCCTCGGAGCGGCCGGATCTCCCGTGGCAGTTCACCGTCCTCGACGACCCCACCGTCAACGCGTTCGCGCTGCCGGGCGGTCCGGTGTTCATCACGCGCGGCATCCTCACGTACCTCGGCTCCGAGGCCGAGCTCGCGAGCGTGCTGGGGCACGAGATCGGGCACATCACGGCGCGCCACTCGGTCGAGCAGCTCTCGAAGCAGCAGCTCGCCCAGCTCGGGCTGGGGGTCGGGATGATCGTCTCGCCGGAGCTCGCGCAGATGGGACAGGCGGCCGCCGCGGGGCTCCAGCTCCTGTTCCTCAAGTACGGCCGCGACGCCGAGCGCCAGGCGGATCAGCTCGGCTTCAAGTACATGTCGCAGCAGGGCTACGACGTGCGCGAGATGTCCAAGGTGTTCGTCACTTTGGAGCGCTCCAGCGCGCAGCAGGGGGCGGGGCGCGTGCCGGAGTGGCAGTCGACGCACCCCGACCCGGGCAACCGCGCCGAGACCGCGCGCGAGCGGGCCGCCAAGGCGACGATCCCGCCGGGCGCCAAGGTGGAGCACGATCGCTACGTCCAGCTCGTGTCCGGGATGGTCTTCGGCGACGACCCGCGGCAGGGCTTCTTCAAGGGCGACACGTTCCTGCACCCGGGCCTCAAGTTCCAAATGAAGTTCCCGCAGGGCTGGAAGGCGCAGAACTCCCCGAGCGCGGTCGTGGCGGTGAGCCCGAAGCAGGACGCGGCCCTCCAGCTCGCGGCCGCCGGGAAGCTCTCGCCCGAGGAGGCGACGAAGAAGTTCTTCCAGCAGGAGGGGGTGAAGCCGCTGCAGGCGCCGCAGTCCGGGACGCTCGGGGGACAGCCCGCGACCGCGAGCTACTTCCAGGCGCAGACGGACCAGGGCGTGCTGAACGGGATCGTGTCGTTCGTGTCTCACGGCGGCCTCACGTACCAGCTGGTCGGCTACTCCCCGGCCCAGGCGTTCTCCGGCTACGAGGCGACGTTCAAGCAGGCCCTCTCGACCTTCGGCCCGCTCACGGACAAGTCCGCGGAGAACGTCCAGCCCGCCAAGGTGGAGGTCGTCCGCGTCCCGCGCGAGATGACGATCTCCGAGTTCAACCAGCAGTTCCCGTCCACCGTGCCGCTCGACGTCGTCGCCATCGTGAACGGCGTCGACAAGGACGGGAAGCTCCCCGGCGGCACGACGGCGAAGCGCATCACGGGCGGTGTGCCCGCGAAGCAGCTCCAGCAGCAGCCCGGGTCGTGAAGGGCTCCCTCGCGCCGGCCCGCGTCGGGTAACCTCGCGGCCATGGAACTGGATGCGCTCGGCGCGGCGCGGCTCCGCCGCCTCGCCCTCGGCACGGCTGCCATCGGCCGGCCCGCGTACATGACCCTCGGCCACGCCGAGGACCTCGCGGGCGGCCGCTCGCCGGAGCAGCTGGAGCGCCACGCCCACGCGGTCCTCGACGCCGCCTTTGCAGCCGGCGTCCGATGGGTGGACGCGGCGCGCTCGTACGGCCGCGCGGAGGCGTTCGTCCGCTCGTGGCTCGACGCGCGCGGCCTCGCGCCCGGCGAGGTGACCGTCTCGTCGAAGTGGGGCTACCGCTACGTGGGCGGGTGGCGGCTCGACGTGGAGCGGCACGAGGTGAAGGATCACTCCCTCGCCGCGCTCGAGGAGCAGCTCGCCGAGACGCGCGCGATCCTCGGCACGCACCTCGCCCTCTACCAGATCCACTCCGCGACGCTCGAGACCGGGGTGCTCGACGACGCGGGGGTGCTCGACGCGCTCGCGCGGCTGCGCGACGGCGGGGTCCGCGTGGGCCTCACCGTGACGGGCGTGCGCCAGGCGGAGACGGTCCGGCGCGCGCTCGCGGTGTCGCGCGGGGGGACGCCGCTCTTCGCGAGCGTGCAGGCCACCTGGAACGTGCTGGAGCGCTCCTGCGAGGAGGCGCTCCGCGAGGCGCACGCCGCCGGCCGGACGGTGATGGTGAAGGAGCCGCTCGCGAACGGCCGGCTGACCGCGCGAGGGGACGCGGGCGCGTCGGGCCCGCTCGCGGAGCTCGCGCGCGCCCGGGGCTCGACTCCCGACGCCGTCGCGCTCGCCGCGGCGCTCGCGCAGCCATGGGCCGACGTCGTGCTGCTCGGCCCCACCACCGTGGCGCAGCTCCACTCGAACCTCGCCGCCGCGCTCCTCGTGCTCGCCCCCACCGAGCTCGCCACCCTGGCGACGCTGGCGGAGCCCGCCGCCGCGTACTGGGAGCGGCGCGCGCGGCTCGCGTGGACGTGACGCGCGAGTGCCTGATGGGGCTGGAGTCTCGCCGAGCTCCTCCGGTGAAGGCGTGTGATGGACCGATGTAGTCCATGTTGACTGAATCAGTCCACTTCGTTGTGCCGGTGGGATATCCCGGGACGCGGGTTGGTGGGCGACGTGATCGGCGTCAAAGCGCGGCCTGCAACCCCGCGGATTAATTCAACAGGGCGACAAGTTGCCGCATGGCGCGGGTCAGCCGGGCCCCGTATCCCGAGTCCAAGCACCTGGACACGGGAGACGCCCATGAGCGAGTCCGAGACCGAGGTCGTCACCATCGCGGCAGAGATTCAAGCGGCGCCCGCAGCTCCCCTCTCGATCGCGAAGCGCCTCCGGGCCTTCGGAGACTTCATCTCGCAGGCCGTGGCGGTCGCCTTCACGGTGGCCCTGGCGGCGGTCACGGCGCTCGCGGCCCTGCTCGCCGTGACGCTGTTCGCCCCGGTGTTCCTCTTCCTGTTCGCCCGGGCGCTGCGGCGGCAGGAGCAGCTCAGGCTCTCCCGCGCGGCGGTCTGACGGGCCGTCGAGGATCGACGCTCCACGGCGCCGTCGGGCCCGAGCGCCGCGGCCGCGGGCCGCTCACGACAGGGCGTCGAACCGGTCGAAGCGCATCGTGAATACCGCCCGGCCCTGCGTGAGCGACCGGAGCTCGGTCGCGTACCCGAACATGCGGCGCAGCGGCGCCTCGCTCTGGATCGCCTTCGTGGCGGCGCCGCGATCCGCCACGTCGAGGATCGTCCCGCTGCGCTGGTCGAGGCTGCCGATCACCGCGCCGAGGTGCTCGCCGGGCGCGACGATCTCCACCCGCATCACGGGCTCGAGGAGCACCGGCCGGGCGCGACCGGCGGCCTCGCGCACCGCGTCGGCCGCGGCGACCTTGTAGGCCATCGGCTTCGACCCGCCCTCGCGCCACGTCGCGCCGGTGAGCACCACCTCCACGTCCTGGAGCGGATAGCCCTCGAGGACGCCGGCCTCCGCCGCCTCGCGCGCGCCCTGCTCGACCGCCCCGCGCACCTCGGCGCGCAGGAACGGCAGCGCCGCCGCTGCGGGGTCGACGCGGAAGCGGAACCCGCCGCCCCGCGCGAGCGGGCCCACCCGGACCGTCACCTCGCCGAAGAGCTCGAGCTCCTCGGTCTTCCGCTCGAACGCGGCGGTCGCCTCCCCCTCGGCGGTGAGGGTCTCGCGCATGAGCACCTGCGGCTGGCCGGTGCGGACGGCCAGCCCGAACTCGCGGCGCAGCCGCTCGGCGACGATCTCGAGGTGCAGCTCGCCCATCCCCGACACGATGAGCTGACCGGTGTCCGGGTCCTCGCCGAAGCGGAAGCTCGGGTCCTCGTCCGTGACTTGCGCGAGCGCCTCGAGGAGCGCCTCGCGGTCGGAGAGCGACGCGGCCTCGATCGCCTGCGAGATGACGGGCTCGTACGCCGAGAGCCGCTCGAGCACGACCGGGTGGCCGGGGTCGGAGAGCGTGTCGCCGGTGCGCGTCTCCTTGAGGCCGGTGACCGCGAAGATCTGACCCGCCCCGAGCGCGGGCGCCCGCTTCTTCTGCACGGCGTGCATGAGGAGCACGCGCGAGACCTTCTCGTGCCTGCGCAGGCTCGCGTTCCAGACGGTGTCGCCCTCGGCGATCCGCCCCGAGTAGACGCGCACGAAGACGTGCCGCCGCTTCTCGTCCAGGAGCGACACCTTGAAGGCGAGCGCCACGAGCGGCGCGTGCTCGTCGGCCGGACACGCCACCGCCTCGCCCGTGCGAGGGTCCTCGCCTCGCGCCGGCGGGACGTCGAGCGGGGAGGGGAGGTAGTCGCAGACGGCGTCGAGCACCTGCGGCACCCCCTTGTTGCGGAGCGCGGAGCCGCACAGGAGCGGGACGAACCTCCCGGTCAGCGTGGCGCGCCGGATCGCGCTCCGCAGCGCGCCCTCGTCCACCGAGGCGTCCGAGAGGACCGCCTCGGCCACCGCGTCGTCCACGTCGGCGAGCCGCTCGACGAGCGCCTGGCGCTCGGCCTCGCCCTCGCGCGAGATCCCCTCCGACTCGGTGAACGCCCGCGGGTCGTCCACGTCGCCGAAGCGCAGCGTGCGCCGGGAGACGAGGTCCTCGAACCCCTGGAACGCCGCCTCGGCGCCGAGCGGCCGCTGCACGGGCGCGATCACCTGGTCCGGGAAGCGTCGCCGCATCGAGGCGAGCGTCATCGCGAGGTCGGCGCCGACGCGGTCCATCTTGTTCGCGAAGGCGATGCGCGGCACCCGGTAGCGATCGGCCTGCCGCCACACCGTCTCGCTCTGCGGCTCGACCCCGTGTCCCGCGTCGAAGACCGCGATGGCGCCGTCGAGCACGCGCAGGGAGCGCTCCACCTCGATCGTGAAGTCCACGTGGCCGGGGGTGTCGATGAGGTGCAGCTCGTGCCCGCGCCACTCGAAGCTCGTCACCGCGGAGGTGATGGTGATGCCCCGCTCCCGCTCGAGGTCCATCCAGTCCATCACCGCGAGGCCGTCGTGCACCTCGCCCATCTTGTGCGTGCGCCCGGCGACGAAGAGCAGCCGCTCGGTGAGCGTCGTCTTCCCGGCGTCGATGTGCGCCATGATCCCGATGTTCCGGATGGCGCGGATGCGCCGCTCGCCCGCCGCAGGTCTCGGGCCGTCGCTCGTCATGGCTGCCCCCGGCGCCGCCTCGACCGCGGCGCGCGAGGAGTATACGGCGGCGCGGCGCGCGGCGGCG
>NZ_JALCZB010000138.1:0-8554 GCF_022690745.1 Anaeromyxobacter sp. SG64
CGGCACGCAGCCGCTCGAGGCGGCCGCGCCGCCCGCCTGCGCCGCGCCGGCTCGCGGCGAGGGCGCGGCGTGAGCGCGAGCGCCCCGCCGCGCGTGGACGTGCGCGCCTACGCCTGCCCCATGACCTACGTGAAGGCGAAGATCGCGCTCGAGCGCCTCGCGGCCGGAGAGCGGCTCGAGGTCTGGCTCGCCGCGGGAGAGCCGGTGGAGAACCTGCCGAGGAGCGCGGCCGAGGACGGCCACCGCGTGCTCGCGGTGGAGCCGCTCGCGGGCGCGCCGGGGGCGTTCCGCGTGGTCCTCGAGAAGGGCGCCGGCGCCGCGCCGGAGTGGCCGTAGGAGGGCGCCGGGTGCCCCGGCGCTCACGGGAGTCGAGAGCGTGAACGACGAACGGCTGGAGCGGTACGCGCGGCAGCTCCTCGTGCCGGGGTTCGGCGAGGCGGCGCAGGAGCGGCTCGGGCGCGCCCGGGTGCGGGTCGTCGGGGCGGACGCGGTCGCGTCCGCCGGCCTCGTCTACCTCGTGCAGGCTGGGGTGGGGCGGCTCTGGATCGAGGACGCCGAGGACGTCTCGCCGAGCGACGCCAGCGGCTGGCTCTTCGCCCCATCCGCCGTCGGCTCGCCGCGCGTCGAGGCGGCGCGCGCCGTGCTCGCCCCGCTCTCGCGCTTCGTCTCGATAGAGCCCTATCCGAAAGGCGGCGTGCCGACCGCGACGCTCGTCTTCGCGTCTTCCGGGCCGCAGGCGCTCGCCTCCGCGGAGGCCGCGCGGCGCGCGGGGATCCCCCACGTGGTCGTCGAGCCTGACGCGGAGGGCGGGGCGCTCGTGGTCGTGCCGCCGGGCGCGCCCTGCTACGCCTGCGCCCGCTCGACCGCCGGCGCGGGCCGTCCCGCGCAGCCCGGCATCGCCGCGCTCTCTGCGCTGGGCGCGGCGGAGCTCGTCCTCATGATCGCGAACCCGGAATCCACCCCCGGGCGACGCATCGATCTCGTCCGCGGCGTCGCGACGGCGCGACCGACGAGCCGGCTCCCGGGGTGCGCGTGCGGCGGCCCCGGCGCGGGCGCGACGTAGCGACGTGTCGCTGCCGCTCGGGTGATCCCTCCTGCGGCGCTCGCCGGCTGCTTGCGGCGGGGCTGCGGCGGGCCGCCTCGCCTGCGCTGCTCGTCTGCCAGAGGGAGGAGAAAGGCCTACCGCGGCGCCGATTTCTCGGCCCGTGTACCCCTGCGCGTCGTCGAGAATTGACCCTCCGGCAACGCCCATCCGGGGGGCGCATTGCACAACGAGCCGGATACACTGAAGAAAGCCAATAGGTGGGGAGGGAATACCCGTTTGGCGGGACAGGATCCGACAGGGTATACTTTCGAGATCGCGCTCGAACGGATCGGCCCCCGGCGACCGGGCGACGGCCGACCGAGCTGAGACGCTGGAGGATCCATGGACACGCACACCACCGGCTTCGTCATCTGGCTGACGGGGATGAACCGCGCCGGCAAGAGCACGCTCGCCGCGCACCTCGCCAAGCGGCTCGTGGCTTCGGGGCGCGCGGTGGAGCTGCTCGACGAGCACGGCGACGCCGCAGTGCTGCTCGAGGGCCTCGGCGCCAGCAAGGAGGACCACGCGCGCGCGGTCGCGCGCCTCGGGCTCGTCGCGAAGGCGGTGGCCCGCTCCGGTGGGATCGCCGTCTGCGCGGCGCTCTCGCCTTACCGCGACGCGCGCGACGCCCTGCGCAAGGAGGCGCGCCGGTTCCTCGAGGTGTTCGTCGACTGCTCGATGGAGAAGCTCCAGCAGCGCGATCCGCAGGGGATCTATCGCCGCGCGCTCGCCGGCGAGCTGAAGCAGGTCCCCGGCGTCGACGTTCCTTACGAGCCGCCCACCCACGCGGACGTGACGGTCCACACCGACCAGCTCTCCGTCGAGGAGGCCGGGACGCGCGTGTTCCAGGCCCTCGTGGATCAGCGGCTCGTGGGGCCGGCCGAGTTCGGACGGATCACGGGCGGGCTCCGGCCGCGCCGGGGCAAGCCGGACCGCGCCGTTCGCGGCGGCGCCCGGCGGAAGCTCGTCGCGAAGGCGGCGGCGAGGCAGGCGCCGAAGAAGGTCGCCGGCAGGGCCACGAAGACCGCCAAGCGCCGCCGCTGAGCGGCTGCGAGCCGCGCGCCTGCGGCGTCACGGGCGGCACGTACGCCTTCGCCGCGGCTCCCGGGCCTCGGCGACGGCATGACGCGTCTCGCGACCCCCCGGATCCGGTCGCGGAGCTTTGCGCGCGCGGACGCGAGCGAGTAAAAGTCCCGCGCCATGTCGCCGAACGTTCTCGAAGATCTCCGCCGCGACTCCGCGCAGAAGCTCGCTCGGCTGAAGGAGGCGCTGCGCGGCTGCGCCAGCGTCCTCGTGGCCTTCTCCGGCGGCGTCGACTCCACCTTCGTCGTCGCCGTCGCGCGAGAGGTGCTCGGCGATCGCGCCGTGGCGCTGACCGCGCACTCCCCGTCGGTTCCCCAGGCAGAGCGCGAGGAGGCGCGCGCGCTCGCCGCCCGGCTCGGCGTCCGCCACCTGGAGCGAGACAGCCACGAGCAGGAGGACCCGGGCTACCTCTCGAACCCGGTCGATCGCTGCTACTACTGCAAGCGCGAGCTCTTCCGGATCTGCGAGGAGACGGCCCGGGTCGAGGGGCTCGCCGTCGTGCTCGACGGCTTCAACGCCGACGATCTGGGCGATCACCGGCCGGGGCACCGCGCCGCCGAGGAGCGGCGCGTCCGCTCGCCGCTCGCGGAGGCGGGCCTCACGAAGGACGAGGTGCGCGCCTGGAGCGAGGCCTACGGGCTCCCGACCTGGGCGAAGCCGCAGATGGCGTGCCTCGCCTCGCGCATCCCCTACGGAACGCCGGTCACCCCCGAGCGGCTCGGGCAGGTGGAGCGAGCCGAGGCTGGGCTCCGCGCCCTGGGGTTCCGCGACCTGCGCGTCCGCCATCACGGCGACATCGGGCGGGTGGAGCTCGCCGAGGGCGAGCTCGCCCGCGGGTTCGAGCGTCGCGCCGAGATCGCCCTGGCCGTCAAGGCAGCGGGGTTCAAGCTGGCCGTGCTCGATCTGGAGCCCTTCCGGTCGGGCCGCATGAACGCGCTCGCCGGTGTCGCGCTGCCCGTCGTGGCGGGGTAGGGCGGTCGGCCCCGGGGCCCTCGTCGGAGGCGCCCCTGTCAAGAAAACTGTCGAACGTGCGCTTTCTTGCGAGGCGGCTATCGAGTGGTAGCGTGTAGGCAAACGTAAGCCGTTGTCGCAAGGAGCCTACACATGCCTACGCCCGCCGAGCTGACCGACGTCGTTGCCGCCCAGGACCCGAGCGCGTCTGCGCGCCTCGAGCCGATGCTGGTCCGGCTTCCCCCCCAGTTCGCCGCCGAGCTCCGCAACCTCGCCCGCCGCACGCGGGTCCGTCAGTCCGACTACCTGCGCGAGGCCGTGGCCGACCTCCTCGCCAAGTACGGCCAGCTCCCGCCCGAGCAGGGGGCGATGTGACGGCCGAGACGTCCGGCCGCAAGGACGGACGCTCGACCCCGCCCGAGCCGCCGCGCCTCCCGGGCGGCCGGGTGCGCGTCGCCACCGGGGCCCGGGCGCCGGTGTTCGGCGTCTTCATGGAGCTCTACCGGGCGGCGCGGGCAGCGAACCGTCCGGATAGACGACCGCGGCAAGCGTGAGCCCCCAGCCGGGCGCGCGCACGCCGCGGTACCGCCCGCGCGCGAGCAGGAGGTCGCGGACGAGGGTCGGCGGCGCGAGCCCGAGCCCCACCGCCACGGCGGTGCCGGCGAGGTTGCGGATCATCGCGCGCAAGAAGCCGTGTCCCTCGAAGACGAGGGCGTGGAGCGGCGCCCAGCTCGCGGTGACCACGTCGGCCCGGGTGACGGTGCGCACCGTGCCCCGCTGCTCTCCCGGGCGGGCGAAGCCGGTGAAGTCGTGCGTCCCCACGGCGTGCGAGAGCGCGCTCCGCATCGCCTCGGCGTCGAGCCGCGCCTCGGTGAGCGCCGGGAACGCCCGCGGGTCCGGGAGCGCCCACGCGTACCCGGCGAGCGGGCCGGGCGGCGGCGCGCCGACGAGGTAGACGTAGCGGCGGCCGCGGGCGGTGTTCCGCGCGTGGAAGGACGGCCCGACCCGCAGCGCCTCGCGCACCAGGATCCCCTCTGGCAGGGCGGCGTTCAGCGCGCGACGTAGCGCCTCGGGATCGAGCGCCGCGCGCGCCGAGAAGCTCACGACCTGGTCGAGCGCGTGCACCCCGGCGTCCGTGCGCGCCGCCACGGCGAGCGTCGCCCTGACGCCCGCGGCGAGGAGCGCCCCCTCGAGCGCGTCCTGCACCGTGGGCAGCCCCGGCTGCCGCTGAAACCCGCGGAAACGCCCGCCTTCGTAGGCGACGCGCAGAGCGTAGAAGCGCCTTTCCACCTCGTGCTAAGTTCACCACGCCCGCCGCGCCTGCGTCACCTCCGGCGTGCGCTCCCCACCCACCTCCTCATCCGAGTCCCGCACCCCGATGGCGCCCGGCACAGACGAGACGCTCCTCCTCGACGACCCCCGCCTGCAGGGCGGCGAGTGGCTGTTCCGCAAGGGCGGCCAGGTGTTCGGCCCGGTCGATTCGCGCGGCCTCGCCGCGATGCTCTACCGCGGCGAGCTCGACGCCCTGACCTCGGTGTCCGCGGGCGACGGCAGCTGGCGTCCCGTCGGCGAGGTCCCCCTCTTCATCCTGCACGCCAAGCGGGCGGCGGCGGCGCAGCGGGTGGAGCGCGAGGTCACCGGAGCGCGCCAGCTCGCGGCGCGCCGCGGGCGCCGGCGCGCGCTCGGCTGGGCCCTCGCGCTCGCGCTCCTCGTGGGCGGCGCGGCGGTCGTCGGGTTCCTGCTCGCCCGGCGCCCGGCGGAGACGAGCGCGCTGCTCGAGGACTTCGGCGCCGGGATCTCCATCGCCTCGGCGGCGCGGGTGGGCGTCGAGCACCGCGCGCCGGAGGCGGACGACATGGTCGAGGTGCCCATGGACGCGCCGGCGCCCGGGGCGAGCGGCGGCCGCGCGCGCCCGCCCGCGGCCTCGCCGGAGAAGAGCGGCGGCCTCGCGGCGTCCTCGCGCCGCGCGGCAGGCGGCGCGATCGACGGCGGCGAGCTCGTCTCGGCGCAGTTCGACGAGCGCAAGATCCAGGCGGTCGTCTCGCGCGAGCAGCGCACGCTCGTGCCGTGCTTCCGCGACGAGGCGACGCGCTCGCCCGACTTCCACGGCGACGTGCCCATCGAGTTCGCGATCGGCAACGACGGCCGCGTGGCGGCGCTCTGGATCGACGAGCCGCGCTTCCGCGCCGGCGCGCTCAAGGACTGCCTCGTGAAGGCGCTCGGCGGCTGGCACTTCGAGACGTTCCCGGGGCAGCGGCCGACGGTCTCACTCGCGTTCCGGATCGGGCGATGACGGCCACCGCCGAGAAGCTCGCCTCCCGCGCGGAGGACCTGCCGGAAGGCTCCTTCCGCCGCGAGGTCCTGGAGGGCGCGCGGCGCTTCAAGACCGCGTGGGTCGGGCTCGCCCGGCTGCTCGTGGAGGTGAAGCGCAAGGAGCGCTGGCGCGAGTGGGGTTACCCGAGCTTCGAGCGGTACTGCTCGAAGGAGCTGTTCATCCGGAGCGCGACGGCCGAGAAGCTCACCGCGAGCTACGGGTTCCTCGAGCGGCACGAGCCCGAGCTCGCGAAGCAGCGGGGCGACGGGCGCGCTCCGCCCTTCGAGGTGATCGAGGTGCTGTCCCGCGCCGAGGCCGCGGGGCGGCTGTCGGACTCCGGCTGGCGCGAGCTCCGCGACGAGGTGCTCGTGGAGCGCCCCCCGACGCCCGCGACCATGAACCGCAAGCTCGCGGAGCGGTTCGGTCCGCCCGCCCCGCCGGCGCCCGCTCCCAAGGAGGATCGGCTCGATCGGCTCGCGGCGCAGGCGCGCCGCCTCGCGGAGGCCTGTCGCGAGGAGGCGGCCGTGCCCCGGCCGGTCGCGGAGCGCGCAAGCGCCCTCGCAGGGGAGATCGAATCGCTGCTCCGCCGCTGATCCGTGACGCCCCGAAGGAGTTGGTGGGGCGGTGCGGGACGCACCTGGCTATATTCGAACCGTGCCCCAAATTCCGGGGGTCGGGGGCTTGGTGGTAACATCGTGGAACCGAGGGATCGCGTGAGCCGGAAAGACCATCACGGCAACCTGTCGTGCTCATTCTGCGGGAAGGGGCAACGGGAGGTTCGCAAGCTCATCGCGGGGCCGACGGTCTACATCTGCGACGAGTGCATCCGCCTCTGCAACGACATCATCGCGGAGGAGGCGGAGCGCGACGAGGGGCGCCCCGCCGTCTCGCTGCCGACGCCGGCCGAGATCAAGAGCTTCCTCGACGACTACGTGGTCGGTCAGGACAAGGCGAAGAAGGTCCTCTCCGTCGCCGTCTACAACCACTACAAGCGCGTCTACTCCAAGAAGCCGGCGCGGCCGCAGCGACCGGGCCAGGCGCGGCCAGGCGGGGACGACGTCGAGCTCCAGAAGTCGAACATCCTCCTCATCGGGCCGACGGGGTCGGGCAAGACGCTCCTCGCCCAGTCGCTCGCCCGGTTCCTCAACGTCCCGTTCACCATCGCGGACGCGACGAGCCTCACCGAGGCCGGCTACGTCGGCGAGGACGTCGAGAACATCATCCAGAACCTGCTCCACGCCGCGGACTACGACGTCGAGAAGGCCGCCCGCGGCATCGTCTACATCGACGAGATCGACAAGATCGCCCGCAAGGGCGACTCCCCGTCCCCGACGCGCGACGTCGGCGGCGAGGGCGTGCAGCAGGCGCTCCTCAAGATCATCGAGGGCACGCGCGCGAACGTCACCCCGCGCGGCGGCAAGAAGTACAACCAGCAGGAGTACATCCAGGTCGACACCTCGAACATCCTCTTCATCGTCGGCGGGGCCTTCTGCGGGCTCGAGCAGGTGATCCGCCGCCGCGCCGGCGTGAAGGCGCTCGGCTTCGGGGCCAAGATCGAGCGCAAGGAGGAGGCGAGCCTCGGCGAGCTCCTCGCGCGCGTCGAGCCGTCCGATCTCGTGAAGTTCGGGATGATCCCCGAGTTCGTCGGGCGCCTGCCCATCATCGCGACGCTCGCCGATCTCTCCGAGGAGGATCTCGTCACGATCCTCACCCAGCCCAAGAACGCGCTCACGAAGCAGTACGTGAAGCTCTTCGACCTCGAGAAGGTGAAGCTCTCCTTCACGAAGGAGTCGCTGCGCGCCACCGCCCGCGAGGCGATGCGGCGGAAGTCCGGCGCCCGCGGCCTCCGCGCCATCCTCGAGCAGGCGATGCTCGACATCATGTACGACGTGCCGTACCGGGAGGGCGTGAAGGAGTGCAAGATCACGGACGGCGTGATCCTGAACAAGGAGCCGCCGCTCCTCTCGTTCGAGAAGGAGAAGAAGCTCGCCTAGGGCGGTCTTCCGTCCTGGATGCACCCTCGACGCCCTGGCCGCCTCGGCCGGGGCGTCCGTGTCTTCGGGGCTGCGTAGCGGCCGGCAGGAGGGTGGGCGGGGTGACGGCGCCGCACAGTGTGCCGCGATGCGCCGCGCGCGAGGTGCCAAGCGTCCGGGAAACCGTGGAATTTACGCGGCATCCCGATTGCTAGGTCATCCGGGTGAGGAGCCCGCCGGGGACCCTGGCCATTCCGGCGCCCGACCTCCGAGGAGAACCGTCATGCTTCGCCACACGCTCATCGCCGCGCTGATCGCGACCTCGCTCGCGCCGCTCTCGACGCACGCGCAGGACGGCGGCTGGGACGACGACTCCGGGGATCGGTGGGCCGACGAGCGCTCGCCCGACTACGACGTCTCGGTGGACGTGGGCGTCTCCGGCGGCGTCACCTTCGACACGTTCTACGATCCGCTGGGCCAGTACGGCGAGTGGGTCTCCGCCGGCGCCTACGGGCGCGTGTGGCGGCCGCACGTGGCCGGCGGATGGCGCCCGTACTACTACGGCCGGTGGGAGTGGACGAACGAGGGCTGGTTCTGGGTGTCGGACGAGCCGTGGGGCTGGGCCGCCTATCACTACGGGCGCTGGGCCTACGACGGCTTCTACGGCTGGGTCTGGGTGCCGGGGTACCAGTGGGCGCCGGCGTGGGTGTCCTGGCGGTTCTCCGGTGACGTCGTCGGCTGGGCGCCGCTCGCTCCAGGACTGTCCGTGTACGTGACCTCCTATCCGTTCTACGACACCTGGTGGACGTTCGTGCCGAGCGTCCGCTTCGTCTCCGTGCCCGTCTACAGCGTCGCCTACGCGCCCCGCTACACGCGCCACTACTTCGACCGCACCGCCCCCGCGCCGGCGCGGCCGGCTCCGCGCCCGGTCCCGGGCGGCGCCCGTCCGTCTCCTGCTCCGGCGTGGGGCGGCCCCGCGCCTCGCGCCATCGAGGCCCGCCTCGGCCGGCCTCTCCGTCCGTCGCGCGTGATCGCCGCGCCGTCGCCGGCCGCCGCGCGAGCAGGCTCCGGGGAGATCTCGGTCTATCGGCCCGACGCTCGGCCGGCGCCGGGGCGGGGCGGCTTCGGCCGTCCCGAGGGGCGCGGCCC
>NZ_JALCZB010000139.1:0-8202 GCF_022690745.1 Anaeromyxobacter sp. SG64
ACCCAGGGTGAATACGGTCGACTTCCGCGACGCTCCAGGGCGTGCTTCGGGGCGAGCTGCGGAGGCGCCGTCGAGAAGTCCGCGAGCTCCCCGCGCGAAGTCACGCCGTCGCTGGGCCCGGTTTCGATACGGCGAGACGCTCGCCTGCTCCGACGCCTTCCCGCGTTCATCGGGGTCGAGCACGAGCGCTGCGCCGACCCCGTCGATGCCCCGAATCCGCCATGCGCACGGGAGCCGTGGTCGAAATACCCGCCGCTCGTCCGGCGAGTACCCGCACTTGTGACGAATGATGAGGGCTGCGCCCCCGCCCCGCCGAGCGAAGCTCGTCGGGGCCCCACCCCGGCTCGCCGGGTCCCGTGCGCCGCCGCGAGCGGCTTCGCCGCTTCCGCGGCGTCGCCCCGGCGGGCTCGCGTCGCTCGCCTGGCGGCGGCCGACCTGGTCGGCGCTGCCCGCTCTGGCGGACTCGATCCCGGGACGGACGCCGGTCAGACCACGCTCCACGGGCGGGGGACGAAGATCCCCTCCCACACGCCGATGGCGAAGCGGTCGGTCATCCCGGAGAGCCAGTCGATCACGGCCCGCTGCGGCGGATCGCCCTCGCGCGCGACCACGCCGTGCCGCTCGCGCAGCCGCCCGGGATCCTCGACGCACCAGTCGTGGAGATCGCGCAGGATCCGCTGCGCCTTCACGAACTCGTCGTGGACGACGGGGTTCTCGTAGACGCGCGCGTACAGGAAGTCGCGCAGCGCGAGCAGCGCCTCGTGCACGTCCGGCGACATCTCGATGTGGCCGCCCCCGTCCACGTCGGAGCGGCGGATGACGTCGCGGATGAGCGTGCGGTACCGCGAGGTGCCGCCGCCGCCGAGCACCCCGCGGATCGGCGCCGGGACGTCCGCCTCCTCGAAGAGCCCGGCCCGCACGGCGTCGTCGAGGTCGTGGTTCACGTACGCGATGATGTCGCTGAGCCGGACGATCTCGGCCTCGAGGGTGAGCGCCTTCGCGCCGCTCCCCTTGAGCAGCACGTTCCCCTTCCCCTTCGAGTGGCGCAGGATCCCGTCCCGCACCTCGGCGGTGAGGTTCAGCCCCTGCCCGTCGTTCTCGAGCACGTCCACGACGCGCACCGACTGGATGACGTGGTGGAAGCCGCCCGGCACGACGTCGTTCAGGATGCGCTCCCCGGCGTGCCCGAACGGCGTGTGGCCGAGGTCGTGCCCCATGACCATCGCCTCGACCAGCATCTCGTTCAGCCGGAGCGCGCGGGCGATGGAGCGCGCGACCTGCCCGACCTCGAGCGTGTGGGTGAGGCGCGTGCGGTAGTGATCGCCGCGCGGCGCGAGGAAGACCTGCGTCTTGCCGGCGAGGCGGCGGAAGGCCTTCGAGTGGACGAGCCTGTCCCGATCGCGCTGGAACGAGGGCCGCTCGTCGTCCTCCGGCTCCGGGCGCTCGCGCCCGCGGGACTGCGACGCCCGCGCGGCCCGCGGGTGCAGCGTCCGTTCCTCGAGGTCCTCGAGCATCTCGCGGATGGTCCCGGGCATGCGCCGCTTTCTAGCGCCCGGCCCCCGGCCTGTCATCCGTAGAAGCTCGCCTCCAGCGTCGCGAGGAAGACGTTCGCGAGCGCGTGCACCACGACCGGGGCGACGAGCCCGCCCGTGCGCTCGCGGACCCACCCGAACAGGAGCCCGGGCAGGAAGGTCGCGAGGCGCCAGGGCTCCAGCACCACCAGGTGGCCGAGCGCGAAGAGCGCCTGTGTCCAGAGGAACCCCGCCCCGAGGCGCGCGCCGAGCACCGTGACGCCGCGCTCCGGCGCGGAGCGGGCCCAGCTCGTCTGCATCCAGCCCCGGTAGAAGAGCTCCTCCGGCGCGGCCACGACGAGGAACTGCACCACCACGAGGAGGAGCACGCGCTCCGGGAGCCGCGCCGACAGCCGCGGGGCGATGCCGTACGGTGCGACGATCCGCGCGATCGCCCCTGGCAGGTGCGGGAGCGCCTCCGCGTAGAGCCAGAACAGCGCGGCGAAGACGGGGAACACCACCGCGCAGACGAGGAGCCCCTGCAGCGCGCCCCGGCCGAGCGCGCGCCAGGTGGCGGGGTCCCGCGGGGCGAGGCGCGGGACGCCGTAGGCGGCCCACGGGTCGTGGCGCGCCCGCAGGCGGCCGTCGGGGAGCGCGATGAACAGGAAGGCCGCGACCCCGGCGAGGTTCCCGGCGAGGAGCCCCGACGGCTCGACGTAGGAGAGGAGCTTCGCGAGCGCGAGCCCGCCGACGGCGAGGAGCCAGGTCCGCACGAGCACGCGAGGCGGATCGGGGGCGGGCGTCCTCCGCTGGAGCGGGGCGGCGGTGCGCGGGTCGGCGGACGTCCTCTGCACCGGGCCGGGATCGCACGGGTAGCGCGGAGCGTCAACCCGCCGCGTGTGCGCGCGCGTGCGCCGCGGCGGCGCGAGCGAGCGCCCGCCCTCGCCGCTGCCTCCGGGCCGGTCACCTCCGCCGGGCGGGCCCGCTCCGGTCGGCCGTCGCCCTGGGAGGACCCTATACTCGCCGCATGGATCGGGCCCCCGCCGTCGCCGGGCGGTTCTACACCGCCGAGGCCGCCGCGCTCGCCTCGCAGGTGGACGGGTTCCTCTCGGGCGCGGGCGAGAAGCTCCGCGCGCGCGGCCTCGTCGCGCCGCACGCGGGCTACGTCTACTCCGGCGCGATCGCGGGCGCGGTCTACGCGCGCGTGGAGGTCCCCGCGCGTGTCGTCGTGCTCGGCCCGAACCACACCGGGCTCGGCGCCGGCGCCGCGCTCTGGCCCGCACGCGGCGCGTGGCGCACGCCGCTCGGCGAGGTGCCGGTCGACGCGGAGCTCACCGCGGCGCTCGCCGCCTCCCCCCTCGTCACCCCCGACCCGAGCGCGCACGCGCGCGAGCACGCGCTCGAGGTGCAGGTGCCGTTTCTCCAGCGCGCGCGGCCCGGCGTCACGATCGCCGCGCTCTGCCTCGCGCACCTCGCGCTCGAGGACTGCGTGGCGCTCGGGAGGACCGTCGCCGACGCGGCCTCCGCCGCCGGCGCGCTCGTCGTGGCCTCGAGCGACATGAGCCACTACCTCCCCGCGACGGTCGCGCGGCGCCTGGATCACCGCGCCATCGAGCGCATCCTCGCGCTCGATCCGGAGGGGCTCTACGAGGTGGTCCACGCCGAGGACATCTCGATGTGCGGCGTCGTGCCGGCCACCGTGATGCTCGTCGCCGCGCGGCTCATGGGAGCCTCGCGGGCGGAGCTCGTCCGCTACGGCCACTCCGGCGAGGTGACGGGGGACGACGACCAGGTCGTCGGCTACGCGGGGATCGCGGTGGTTTGACGGGACCGCCGCCGCGGAACGTCAGCGCCGGCGGCCGCGCCGCGCGAGCGCCGCGAGCGCGAGGAGCGCGGAGGCGAGCTCGCCCGCCCCGCCCGCCGACGCGCAGCCGCCGCGCCCCGCCGCCTTCACGGGGGAGGTCCACGTGGCCCCGCCGCGCGGGTAGATGGCGCAGAGGCCCGCCCGGTCGTCGGCGGTGAGGGTGCGCTTCGACACGTCGCCCAGGCTCGCCGCCGGGAACATGACGACCGCCCGGTACGGGCTCGTCCGCGGGTTGCAGTCCGAGTCGCCGAGGTTGCACGGGTGGGCGAGGCCGATGAAGTGGCCGATCTCGTGCGTCGCGTTCGACTGGAGGTCCACGTAGGTGCAGCCGCTCTGGGCGTAGAGCGTGCAGGGCGACTGCGCGGTGGGCGTGCACGTGAAGTACCAGCCGTACGGCGGCTGGGTCGCACCAGCGGTGGAGCTGAGCGGGCCGGACTGACCGTCCCAGTCGGCGAACTCGATGTCGGCGTCGTAGATCCGCCCGCTGTTGGCGTCGTGCGTGACGGTGGTGATCGCGATGGTCGCCCGGTCCGCCGGCTGCGCGTCCTCGAAGCAGTCGTAGGTGTTCGCGCACGAGCCGGCGTTCCAGCACGCGTCCGTGCTCGGCGCGACGTCGGAGCACCAGCCCGCGCGGAAGACCACGAGGTTCTCGTTCCGCGAAGCCCGCGGGTCGTAGCCTGCCGTCACGACGTCGGTGGTGCCCTGGTCCACGAGCTGGAGATCGGTGCAGTCCTGCACGGCGCCGGTCCAGGTGCGGAACGCGGCGCGCACCGCCTCCATCGCGGCGGTGTCCGCGTACTGGGAGGTGTCCGCGCACGAGGGGGCGGACGCGGCGCGGCGCGGGTTGATCTGGTAGCCGACCGTCCGCTCCTGCCAGTAGAACGCGGCCCCGTTACCGCTCGTGCTGCGCTCGTAGGCGCGCGCCGCGGGCGGCGCGAGGAGCAGCACCGCGACGGCGGCGGCGAGGCGCACCGCGCGCGCGCTCACCGCGCGCTCCGGACGCGCCGCTCGAGCTCGTCGACGGACATCCGTCCGACCGCGCGCTCCCCCGCGGCGAGGCCGCGCGGCGCGAAGCGTGCGCCCTCGGTGCCGGGCGTCGCCATGCCGTCCTCGACCCGGTACTTCCCGAGCGCGAGGCCGTTCACGCGCCAGGTGTTCCCGCGCCGCCCCGCGAAGACGACGACCTCCTCGCCCTCCTCGAAGGTGGGCGCCGCGTCCACCGTCTGCGCGATCTCGCCGACCTTGCCGCCGGGCACGAGCAGCCTGAGCCGCTCGCCCGGCCGGCCCTTCCACGCGCTCGTCACGCGGACGACGACCTCGGTGACGATGCGCGCTCCGGCCCAGCGCGAGCTCGTGCGCTCGACGACGCCGCGCGCGACGATCTGGGAGGTGCGCGCGGTCTCCTCGACGCTCGTCTCGAGGAAGGTCGCCGCGCGCGCGGCGCCGGGCGCGCCCGCGAGCAGGGAGGCGAGGAGGAGCGCGGTCGTTGGTTTCATCAGCGCGCGATTCTACCCATGCTAGGTTCCGCCCGCCATGGACACACCCCGCGTTCGCTTCGCCCCGTCTCCCACGGGATACCTGCACATCGGCGGTGCCCGCACCGCGCTCTTCAACTGGCTGTGGGCGCGACGCAACGGCGGCACGTTCGTGCTGCGGATCGAGGACACGGATCGGGAGCGCTCGACGCAGGCGGCGGTGGACGCGATCTTCGACGGCCTGCGCTGGCTCGGCCTCGACTGGGACGAGGGGCCGGACGTCGGCGGCCCGCACGGGCCCTACTTCCAGACGCAGCGCCTCGGGATCTACGCGGAGCACGCGGAGCGGCTCATCCGCGAGGGCAAGGCGTACGCCTGCTACTGCACGAAGGAGACGCTCGACGCCCAGCGCAAGCAGGCCGAGGCCGAGAAGCGCCAGTTCCGCTACCCGGGCACCTGCCGGAGCCTCCCCTACGATCCCTCCCGACCGCACGTCATCCGGTTCCGCGTCCCCGAGACGGGCTCGACGACGTTCGTCGACCTCGTGAAGGGGCCGATCGAGACCTCCCACGAGGTGCTGCAGGACGAGGTGATCCTGCGCGGCGACGGCGTCCCCCTCTACAACTTCGGCGCGGTCGTCGACGACGTGACGATGGGGATCAACCTCGTCGCGCGCGGCGACGACCACGTGAACAACACGGCCCGGCAGATCCTCATGTACCAGGCGCTCGGGTACCCGGTCCCGCGGTTCGCGCACCTGCCCATGATCCTCGGCGCCGACAAGACGCGCCTCTCCAAGCGCCACGGCGCGACGAGCGTCACCGCCTACCGCGACATGGGCTACCTGCCCGAGGCGGTGGTGAACTACCTCGTGCGCCTCGGCTGGTCCCACGGGGACCAGGAGATCTTCACGCGCGACGAGCTCGTCCGGTACTTCGACTTCAAGGACGTGGGCGCCACGGCGGGCGTGTTCAACCCGGAGAAGATGGCCTGGGTGAACCACGAGTGGCTGAAGAAGCTCTCGGACGAGGAGCTCGCGCGGCACGCCCTGCCCCACTTCCTCGCCGCCGGGCTCCCCGCGGCCGACGACGCGAAGCTCCGCCACGTCTGCGCGGTGGCGCGCGAGCGGGCGCGCACCTTCGGCGAGTACGTGCAGCAGTTCCGCTACTTCTACGCGCCGATCACGCTCGACCCCAAGGCGAAGGCCAAGTTCCTGACGGCCGACACGAAGCCCATCCTGGAGGCCATCCGCGGCGGCCTCGCCGGCCTGGACGCGCTCGAGACCGAGGCGATCGAGAAGCTCTTCCACTCCGAGGCCGAGCAGCGCGGCCTCGGGCTCGGCAAGATCGCCCAGCCGGTGCGCGTCGCGCTCACCGGCGGCACGGCCTCGCCCGGCATGTACGACGTCGTCCAGATCCTCGGCAAGGAAGAGACGCTGCGCCGCCTCGACGACGCGCTCCGGCTCATCGGCTGAACCCGCCGGGAGCGGCGCGGCACCCTCGCGTTCGCCGGGCCCGCGGGGTCGCCGCAGGGTTGCGGGGCGTGGCGCGCTGCGATACCACCATCGGCCACCATGAGCGACGCCCCGCGCCCCTCGAACTTCCTCGCCGACATCGTCGAGGCGGACCTCCGCGCCGGCAGGAACGGCGGCCGGGTGGTCACGCGCTTCCCGCCCGAGCCGAACGGCTTCCTCCACATCGGCCACGCGAAGTCGATCCTCCTCAACTTCGGCCTGGCCCGGGCGTACGGCGGGCACACCCACCTGCGCTTCGACGACACGAACCCCGTGACGGAGGAGACCGAGTACGTCGAGGCCATCCAGGCGGACGTGCGCTGGCTCGGCTGCGAGTGGGGCGGGCACCTCTACTACGCCTCGGACTTCTTCGAGCGGATGTACGCGTGCGCCGAGCGGCTCGTGCGCGACGGCAAGGCCTACGTCGACAGCCAGACGCAGGATCGGATCCGCGAGCAGCGCGGCAGCTTCGAGCGACCGGGAGTGAACAGCCGGTTCCGCGATCGCCCGGCGGCCGAGAGCCTCGACCTCCTCCACCGCATGCGCGCCGGCGAGCTCCCGGACGGCGCCGCCGTCCTGCGCGCGCGGATCGACATGGCGCACCCGAACGTGCTCATGCGCGATCCGCTGCTCTACCGGATCCGGCACGCGAGCCACCACCGGACCGGCGACCGGTGGTGCATCTACCCGATGTACGACTTCGCCCATCCGCTCGAGGACGCGTTCGAGGGCGTGACGCACTCCATCTGCACGCTCGAGTTCGAGTCCAACCGCGAGCTGTACGACTGGGTGCTCGACAACCTCGGGCCGTGGGATCCGCGCCCCCGGCAGTACGAGTTCGCCCGGCTCTCGCTCGGCTACACCGTGCTCTCGAAGCGCAAGCTCCTGCAGCTCGTGAACGAGCGGCGCGTCTCGGGCTGGGACGATCCGCGCATGCCCACCATCGCCGGGATGCGCCGGCGCGGCGTGACGCCCGAGGCGCTCCGCGACTTCGCTGACCTCATCGGCGTCGCGAAGAACAACAGCGTCGTCGACATCGGCAAGCTCGAGTTCGCCATCCGCGGGGACCTCGAGCGCCGCACCCCGCGCGCGCTCGCGGTGCTGAACCCGCTCCGGCTGGTCGTCGAGAGCTGGCCCGCGGACCGGACCGAGGAGCTGGACGTCCCGTGGTGGCCCGCCGAGCCGGCCCGCGGCGGGAGCCGCAAGGTGCCGTTCGGCCGGGAGCTCCTCATCGAGCGGGACGACTTCTCCGAGGAGCCCCCGAAGGACTGGAAGCGGCTCGCGCCCGGCCGCGAGGTGCGGCTCGCCGGCGGCTACGTCGTGCGCTGCGAGGGCGTGGAGCGCGACGCGTCCGGCGCGATCACCGCGGTGCGGGCGACGCACGATCCGGCCTCGCGCGGCGAGGGCGAGCGGCGCAAGGTCTCCGGCACGATCCACTGGGTCCACGCGACGCGCTCGGTCCCCGCGGAGGTCCGGCTCTACGACCGGCTCTTCGCGGTCGAGCAGCCCGACGCCGAGCCCGACTTCCTCCAGGCCCTGAACCCCGACTCGCTCGTGCTCGCGAAGGGCGCCCGCGTGGAGCCCGCCCTCGCGGACGCGGCGCCGGGGACGCGCTGGCAGTTCCTCCGCCAGGGCTACTTCTTCGTGGACCCGGTGGACTCGCGCCCCGGCGCGCCCGCGTTCAACCGGACGATCACGCTCAAGGACACGTGGGCCGCGCGGACCGCGGTGAAGCCCGAGGCGCGGCGCGCGAGGCGGGAGCCCGCGCCGGCCGGCGGCGCCGAGGGGGCGGGGCCCGGGGCGTCGCGGAAGGCCCGCGCCGAGCTGCGCGCCGAGGCG
>NZ_JALCZB010000014.1:0-78889 GCF_022690745.1 Anaeromyxobacter sp. SG64
CACTGTTGCCGGGCGAGGACGGCGCCTGCGCGGGAGAGGCGGCGCGGCCGGGCGTCGAGCCGTGGTCGCGATCGTCGTCGCCGCGGCCCGGCCGGCCCGCCGGCGGGGTCGGAGCCGGAGCCGGCGCCTGCGGGTAGGCCGGCGCGGCGTGGCCGGGCGGGAGGTTGCCGTGGCCGGGGGCGTCGTCGGAGCGGCCGGGTCGGTCCTGCGTCGGATAGGGCGCGGGAGCCGGCGGCTGCGGGTAGGGAGCCGGTGCCGGGGAGGCATGCCCGGGCGGCGTCCCGCCGTGGCCGGGCGGGAGGTTGCCGTGACCGGGGGCGTCCTCGGAGTGGCCGGGGCGGTCCGGCTGCGGGTACGGCGGATAGCTCGGCGCCGGGGCGGGGGCCGGCGCGGGCAGCGGCGCGGGGCGCGGGGCCGGGTACGAAGGCGCGGGATAGGGGGCGGGACGCGGCGCCGGGTAGCCGGGCTGCGGCGCGGGAGCCGGGCGCCGGTCGTCGTAGCCGGGATAGGCCGGGCGGCGATCGTCGTAGGCCGGACGCGGCGCCGGACGCCGGGCGGGCGCGACCACCGGCCAGTAGCTCGGCGGCGGCGGGCGGTTCGGGCGCCACGCGCCGCGGAACACGAAGCCGCGACCGCGGTTCCACGCGAAGTCCGGCCCGCTCGGCGGGTAGTACTCGTGGTTGTGCGGCCCGCGCATGTAGCACCAGCCGCGACCGGGCACCGGGTGCCCGCCGTAGTACGAGAACACGTACGGGCCGCGGTAGGAGTAGGCGCCGTCGTAGACGTCGTACTCGTCGAGGCGGTCGGGGGCGTAGTCGTGCCGGTGCGGTCCCTCCTCGTAGCACCAGCCGCCGCCGAACGCGTCGGGCACGAAGTGCTGGCCCTCGTACCAGACCACCGCGACGCGGGGCGGCGCGGGCGCGGGCATGGGCGCAGGAGGGGGCGGAGGTGAGTAGACCGGCCGGCTCGCCGCGGTGTCGACGACGCACCCGGTGGCGAGGGCGGCGAAGGTGGCGGCGAGGAGGAGGCGCTTCATCGGGGAACTCCTTCGCGAGGGCTCGCTCGATCGACGCGCGGCGGGCGTCGGCATTCACCGGGGCGCCTCGCGCACCCCGCGGCGAGCGTAGTCGCAACGCGCGTGCCGGGCGAGCCCGCGACCGGAAAAGCGTGCGGGAGCGCGGCGCGCCGCGGCTGCGGGGGATGTGGGCGTGCCCGCCGCGCACGGGCGCGGGCACACTCGGCGGAACGCTCAGTGAATGACGCGCGCCAGCGGGAGGCCGTGGCGCACCCGCGCGTACCGCTCCAGGATCTCGCGGTACTCGTCGGCGGAGCGCGGTCCGGCGACGAGCCACTCCTCGCCCACGACGAGGGCGGGCGCGACCTCGACGCCGCGGTCCACCGCCTCCTCGTAGCGAGCGCGCACGCGCCGCTCGGTCGAGGGGGTCGCGAGCGCGCAGGCGAAGCGCGAGACGTCGAGGCCGGCGCACCCGGCGAGCTCGTAGAGGACGTCCCGGCGCGACACGTTCACCCCGCGGAAGAGGGCCGCCTGGCGGAGCGCGGTGCGGAGCGCCTCCTCGCTCCCGGCGCCCTGGAGCCGCGCGGCGGCGAGCGCGGCGAGGGGCGGGATGGACGAGAGCGGCGGATCCTGCGAGAGCCACAGGTCGGGCGTGATGCCCTGCGCCTCGGGCTCCTTCGCGGCGCGCCGCGCGGCGCGGGCGAGCCGTTCACGCTCGGTCCGCGACATCGCGCGCGGCTCGAGGCGCAGCGGGAACGGCTCGTGGCGGAGCGGCTCGTAGGTGCGCTCGAGGTCGGCGAGCGCGGCGGCGATGCGCTTCTCGGCGACGAGGCACCAGGGAGAGAGCGGATCCTCGTACAGGACGAGCGGGATGGGCTCGACGGGCGGGGTTCGAGGTGGCACGGTTGCGCGGATTCTAGATGCCGCGATCCGTTTGTTGAAGGGGCGTCCGCGGGCTGGCCTGCTCGCCTGGCCGCTCCCCACCTCCACTCACACGAGGTGGCCGCCCACGTAGCCGGAGTGGCGGGCGTGGCCGTACTCGACGGCGTGCGACACGTAGGCCGTGGCGATGTCCACGCCGGTGGCGGCCTCCAGCCCCTCGAAGCCGGGCGAGGAGTTGACCTCCATGATCTTCGGGCCGGTGCGCGCCTCCAGCATGTCGACGCCGGCGACCTCGAGCCCCATCACGCGCGCGGCCTTCACCGCCACCTCGGCGAACTCGCGCTCGAGCGCGACCGCCTCGGCCACGCCGCCGCGGTGGATGTTGGAGCGGAACTCGCCCGCGCGCGCGGTGCGCCGCATGGCGGCCACCACGTGATCGCCCACGACGAGCGCCCGCACGTCCTTGCCGCGCGACTCGGCCACGAGCTCCTGCAGGAGGATCTCCTGGCCGAGCGTCCAGAGCGTGTCGAGCATGCCCTCCACCTCGGCGGAGGTGTGGGCGATCATGACGCCCACGCCCTGCGTCCCCTGGATGAGCTTGATGATGCAGGGCAGGCCGCCCACCATCTCCACCGCCTGGGGGACCTCGTCGCGGTAGCGGCACATCACCGTGCGCGGGATGTCGATGCCGAAGCGCGAGAGGAGCTGCAGCGCGCGGAGCTTGTCGCGCGAGCGGGCGATGGGGATGGCGTTGTTGAGGACCGGCACGCCCATCATGTCGAACTGGTTCACCACCGAGAGGCCGTAGCCGGTGATGGAGGCGCCGATGCGCGGGATGACCACGTGGAGGTCGGTCGCGAGGACCTCCTCGCCGCCGTAGAAGATCCGCGGACGGTCGCGGCCGAGCACCATGTTGCAGCGGAGGGTGTCGAGCACGCGCGGCGCGTGGCCGAGCGCGGTCGCGGCCTCCACGAGCCTCCGCGTCGAGTAGAGCTTCGCGTTGCGCGAGAGGATCGCGACGCCGAGCCCCTCGCCTGGAGCAGTCGCGCGACGGCGGCGCGCGCGGGGTCGCGTTCCGTTCCTGCGGGGGGGCGGCATGAGGCGGGGAAGGTTAGCGGCGCGTCGTCCGGCCCGCAATGGAGCGCCCGCGCGCAGCGGTTCGTTGAGAAACTCCCGCCGCGCTGCTAGAACCCCTGGTTTCCCAGAGGAAAATGCCGTGGACTACAAGGACACCGTCAACCTCCCGAAGACCGCGTTCCCGATGAAGGCGAACCTGCCGCAGCGGGAGCCCGAGATCCTGCGCGGCTGGGAGGAGCAGACGATCTTCCAGCGCCTCGTCGCCTCGAACGCGGAGCGGCCGGGCGCGAAGCGCTTCGTGCTCCACGATGGGCCGCCCTACGCGAACGGCGACATCCACATCGGCCACGCGCTCAACAAGATCCTGAAGGACGTGGTGGTGAAGTACCGCAACCTCAAGGGCGAGGTGGCGGACTACGTGCCGGGCTGGGACTGCCACGGGCTCCCCATCGAGCTCAAGGTGGACAAGGAGCTCGGGCCGAAGAAGCGCGACATGGACCGCGCCCAGATCATCGAGGCGTGCCGCGCCTACGCCCAGAAGTGGATCGAGCGGCAGCGCGAGTCGTTCAAGCGGCTCGGCGTCTTCGGCCGCTGGGACGACCCGTACACCACCATGTCGAAGGGGTACGAGGCGGAGATCGTCCGGACGCTGGCGCGCGCCGCGGAGAAGGGGTTCCTCTTCCGCGGCAAGAAGCCGGTCTACTGGTGCGTCACCGATCGCACCGCGCTCGCCGAGGCGGAGGTCGAGTACGAGGACCACACCTCGCCCTCGATCTACGTGGCCTTCGACCTCGTCTCCCCGCTCCCCGACGCGAAGCTCGCCGGGAAGAAGGCGCGCCTCGTCATCTGGACCACCACCCCCTGGACGCTCCCCGCCAACCTGGCGGTCGCGGCGCACCCCGAGTTCACCTACGTCGCCTACGAGCTGCGCGGGCAGGTGCTCGTCGTCGCGAAGGACCTCCTCACCCGCTTCCTCGCCGACTGCGCGCCGGAAGAGCTCGCGGTGAAGGACGTGCCCGTCGCGCACTCCCCCGACGCGCACGCCGCCGCGACCGGCGGGGGCGGGCTCGTGCCGAGCGCGCACCTCGTCCACCCCGAGCGGATCCTCGCCTACCTCGACGGCAAGGCGCTCGAGGGGCTCACCTACCGCCACCCGTTCATGGGCCGCGAGTCGCCGGTGATCCTCGGCGAGCACGTGACCCTCGAGGCCGGCACCGGGCTCGTGCACACCGCGCCCGGCCACGGCGCCGAGGACTACCAGGTCGGCCTCGCCTACGGGCTCGAAGTCCTGAACCCGGTGGACGGCGCCGGCCGCTTCACGGCGGAGGCCGGCAAGTACGCGGGCAAGAAGATCTTCGAGGCGAACGCGGAGATCGTGGCGGACCTGCAGGCCTCGGGGCACCTCCTCTCCGACCCCAAGGCCTCCCTCCGCCACAGCTACCCGCACTGCTGGCGCTGCCACAACCCGGTGGTCTTCCGCGCCACCGACCAGTGGTTCCTCTCCCTCGAGCACGACGGGCTGCGCAAGAAGGCGCTCGACGCTATCGACCGCGTGCAGTGGATCCCGCGCTGGGGGCGCGAGCGCATCTACGGGATGATCGAGAACCGCCCGGACTGGTGCCTGTCCCGGCAGCGCACCTGGGGCGTGCCGATCCCGGTCTTCTACTGCGAGGGCTGCGCCGAGCCGCTCGTCTCGCCGCCGGTGATGGAGCGGGTCGCGCAGGCGTTCGAGGCGGAGGGCATCGAGGCCTGGTACCGCCACGCCCCGGCCGACTTCACGCAGGGCGAGGCCTGCCCGAAGTGCGGCAAGGCCGAGTTCCGCCGCGAGCAGGACATCCTCGACGTGTGGTGGGACTCGGGCGTCTCCTGGGCGGCGGTGGCCGCGAAGCGCGGCTTCGGCGTGCCGGTGGACCTCTACCTCGAGGGCTCCGACCAGCACCGCGGCTGGTTCCACTCCTCGCTCCTCACCTCGGTCGCCATCCGCGGCCAGGCCCCCTACCGCGGGGTGCTCACCCACGGCTTCGTGCTCGACGGCCAGGGCAAGGCCATGTCGAAGAGCCTCGGGAACACCGTCGCGCCCGAGGAGATCATCAAGAGGTACGGCGCGGACATCCTGCGCCTGTGGGTGTCGGCCGCCGACTACCGCGACGACGTGCGCATCTCCGCCGAGATCGTGGCCGGCCTCGCCGAGGGCTACACCAAGATCCGCAACACGGTGCGCTACATGCTCGGCGCGCTCGACGGCTTCGACCCGGCCCGCGACGCGGTGCCGCTCGAGGAGCTCGAGCCGCTCGACCGCTGGGCGCTCGCGAAGCTCGCCGCCTGGGACGAGAAGGTGAAGGCGGCGTACGAGGAGTACGAGTTCCACCTCGCCTACCACGCGACGATGCAGCTCTGCGCGGTGGACCTGTCCGCCCTCTACTTCGACATCATCAAGGACCGGCTCTACACCTGGAAGAAGGACGGCAAGCCCCGGCGCTCGGCGCAGACCGCGCTCTGGCTCGTCTGCCAGGACGTGCTGCGGCTCCTCGCGCCGGTGCTGTCGTTCACCGCGAGCGAGGCGTGGGGGCACCTGCCGGGCAAGCCCGCCGAGAGCGTGTTCCTCGCCGGGCTCCCCACCCGCGCGCGCCCCGCGGACGCGGAGGCGCTGGAGGCCCGCTACGGGAAGCTCTTCGAGGTCCGCGCCTCCGTGCAGAAGAAGCTCGAGGAGGCGCGGCGGGCGGGGCTCATCGGGAAGAGCCTGGAGGCCGCCGTGACGATCCGCGCCGAGGGCGAGACGCGCGCCCTCCTCGAGGAGGCGAAGGCCGAGCTGCCGACGCTGCTCATCGTCTCGCGGGTGACCCTCGCCGACGGCCCCGCGGCCGTCGAGGTCGAGCGCGCGCCGGGCGAGAAGTGCGAGCGGTGCTGGATCTACGCCGACGATCGCGGCATCGACCCGGCCCACCCCACCCTCTGCGGCAAGTGCGCGGGCGCCCTGCGATGAGCGCGAGCCGGCCGTTCTCCAAGTGGGCGCTCCTCGCCCTCCTCTTCGTCTCGCTCGTCGCGGTGGACCAGTGGACGAAGTACCTGGCCGTCGAGCGGCTCACCACCCTGTTCGACCGGACCGGCGCGCAGTCGCTCGGGGAGCGGGTGGCGGGGTTCCTCGAGCACGAGCACCTCGAGGAGATCTCGACCGAGCCGTACTACGTGTGGCGGCCGGTCTGGCGCATGAACTACGTGGAGAACCCGGGCGCCGCCTGGGGGCTCTTCCGCGGGCACTCGGAGCGCTTCCGCAACGGCTTCTTCACGCTCGTCTCGCTCGGCGCAGTGGCCTTCATCCTCTACTACTTCCGCAGGCTGCGTCCCGAGCAGCGCTACCTCCAGGTCGCGCTCGCGCTCGTGCTCTCCGGCGCGGTGGGGAACTTCCTCGACCGGCTCGCCCGCGGCTACGTGATCGACTTCGTCGAGTGGTACTGGTGGAACCGGCCGGACATCCGCTGGCCGACCTTCAACGTCGCCGACTCGCTCATCGTGGTGGGCGTGGCGATGCTGGTCCTCCACCCCGGCTCCGGCAAGGCGGCCCAGGCGAGCGGCGCCGCTTCCGAGGGCGACCGGCGCGCGTCCACGGGCGCCTAGCGCCGGCGGTGCGTCCGCGCGCGGGCCGCCGGCGCGGGCCCGCGCCGAAGGGATCCGAATGCACCCCATCCTCCTCCACCTCGTCGTCCCCGCGGGCCTCGGCAAGCTCGTGGCGCTGGCGGTGCTGGTCATCTCGGTCGTCGGACGCGCGGCGTCGCGGCTCCGCGCGGCGCGGCGCGCGGACGAGCCGCTCTCGGTCGGCCAGGCCTTCCGCGCGGACGGGCTCTCGAGCCTCGCGCTCGCCGCCGCGGTGCTCGCCCTCTGGCGCGCGGGGCTGCTCGACCGGGAGCTCCGGCTGCCCGTCCACGCCTACGGCCTCCTCATCGCCGCGGCGTTCGTCATCGGCATCTGGCTCGCGCAGCGCGAGGCGCGCCGGGTCGGCCAGGACGCCGAGCGGCTCGCCGACCTCGCGTTCTGGGTGCTCGTCGCCGCGCTCGCCGGGAGCCGCGTCTACTTCATCCTCGTGAACGCCGGCACGTACTTCGGCTCAGGCAGCGCCTTCGTCGCGACGCCCCTCGGGCGGATCCCGCGTGTCCTCGCGATCTGGGAGGGCGGCCTCGTCTTCTACGGCGGCTTCATCGGCGCGGCGCTCGCGGCCGCGATCTACATGCGCCGGCACCGGATGCCGTTCCTCGCCCACGCCGACACGCTCATCACCTCGGTCGCCTTCGGCCACTTCCTCGGCCGGCTCGGCTGCTTCTGCGCGGGGTGCTGCTGGGGCGGGCTCGCGGATCCGTCGCTGCCCTGGGCGGTGCGCTTCCCGCCGGAGTCGCTCGCCTACAAGACGTTCCTCGAGCGCCCGGAGCCGGCGCACTACCTCGCCGCCGGCTGGGCGACGACGCTCCCGCTCCACCCAACCCAGCTCTACGAGGCGTTCGGCGAGCTCGCCCTGTTCCTCCTCCTCGCCCTCGTCATCCGGCCCCGCAAGCGCTTTCACGGCCAGGTGCTCGCGAGCTGGCTCCTCGCCTACGCGGTGCTGCGCACGGTCGTCGAGCTCTTCCGCGGCGACGTGGAGCGCGGCGTCTACCTGGGCCTCGGCGCCGGCCAGTGGACGTCGTTCGTGATCCTCGCGGTGGGCGTCGCGGTGTGGGTGGGTGCGCGCAAGGAGCGCCCCGCGATCGCCGCGGCGGGCGCGCAGTAGCGGGAACGTTGATCGCCTCCGCGCGCGGCCGATAGACTCCGCGCGTGCCCGTCCCGCCGAAGCCGCCCGCACGTCCCGGTGCTCCGCTCGCGAAGGGCGCGCTGGGCGCCGAGGATCCGCTCTCGAGGTCGCGCCGCGGCAAGGACGAGCTCGCCGAGGCGGTGCAGGGGCTCGAGGAGGAGCTCGAGACCCTCAAGGCCCGCTACGAGCAGTACTTCCTCGGCATCGAGCGGCGCGAGCCGGTGCGCTGGCGCGAGGAGCTGAAGCGCAACGTGGCGCGGGTGAAGGGCGCGTTCACGCGGAACGCCGGGCTGCGCTTCCGCATCCAGGCGCTCCACGCGCGCTACCTGTCGTACGAGCGGCTCTGGATGCGCAGCGCGCGCGAGCGCGAGGAGGGGACCTACAAGCGCGATCTCTTCAAGGCGCGGCTGCACGCTCGCGCCAAGGCCGAGCGCGCGCAGGAGGCGAGCGGGAAGGCGGCCGCCGAAGGATCGGGCCCGGCGCCCGTCGAACCCGCCGCGGCCGCGAGCCCGCCCGCGGTGCCCGCCCGCACGCGGCAGCCGGCCCCGGCGCGGACCCCGGCGCCCGGCGGCGTCGGCGAGGCGCAGCTCCGGGCGCTCTACGAGGCCTACGTCGCCGCGAAGAAGCAGTGCAACGAGGACGTCTCGCGCCTCACCTACGAGGCGGTCGCGAGGAGCGTCGCGAAGCAGGTCCCGGAGCTCATGACGCGCTTCAAGGCGAGGTCCGTCGACTTCAAGGTCGAGGTGAAGGACGGGCGCGCCGTGTTGAAGGCGATCCCGAAGGTCTAGGCCGCGCGGCGGGCCGCGTCCCCAGCCGCTTCGTTCGTTTCACGCCAAACGAATGGTTCCCCCGGTCGCGCCCGTGCGCGCCCGGCGCGGGCCTCGTCGATTCCGGGGCGCGCTCCAACCGGGAGGGACCCGCCCGGCACGGCCCGTGCGGTTTTTCCGCCGCGGCGAAGCGGGCTTCCGCCCGTGGCTCACACCCGGGGCCGTCTCGCGCGGAGGATGTGGTCCGGCGCCGACATGGAGACGTTCCTGCGGACCGAGGCGCGACGCCCGGTGGCCCTTGGAGGGAGGTCCGCTTGAGAACGCTCGCGCTTCTCGCCGCCGTCGCCCTCGCGGGCGCCTGCGGGCCGTCGAGGGAGCTCGAGGTCCACCGCGCGCGGCTCGCCGCCGAGCGCCGGGAGCTCGAGGCGACCTTCGATCACCTCGAGGACCGGCTCGTGGTGAACCAGGCGCGGGTCCGCTTCTGGCGGGAGATGCGCGAGCGGCACGAGGGCGTGACGGCCATCGCCTGCGCCTCGCTCGAGCAGCACGCCGAGGACATCGCCCGGCGGATGGCGCCGCCGCCGCCCGCGCTGCGCCAGGCGCGCTCGTCGCTGCACAACTCGCGGGTCGCCGCGCGCGGCGGGCCGCTGGACGAGCCGTCGCCCGCCGCCCGAGCCGATCGCTCCGAGTAGGCGCGCGCCGCCGTCTCAGGCCCTCCGGCGGCGGCCGCGTTTTCGATTTGCCTTCCGGCCCCGGTCGATCGTAGAACGCTCCCCGCGGTGGGCCCCCCGGCCCGTCGCGGACCGTTCGCCTGGGTAGCTCAGTCGGTAGAGCAGGGGACTGAAAATCCCCGTGTCGGTGGTTCGATTCCGCCCCCAGGCACACACACCTCGTCCGGCACCTCGGGCCCACCAGATCGCAAGGTCTGGTGGGCCTTACTGATCTTGGGCGGGAACGCGCGGGTCGCGGTCGAGTCGGGTGAGTGTCTCTGGGTTCTCCGGGTCCTCTCGGACGGCGCCGGTTCTGCTACCGATGCGCTACCCGCTTCTTGGAGTTCCGGCAGGATGATCTCCGGGAACTTCTCGGCGGCGGCCTCGAACGTCTTGTCGCCGAGCTGGCCGTAGATGGTGTCGACCATCTTCGTGGTCGAGTGGCCCATCATCTTCGCGACGACGAAGCTCGTCTCGCCGGCCTGGAGCAGCCAGGAGGCGAACGTGCGCCGCAGGTCGTTCGGGCTCACCCTCGGGATGCCCGCGCGGCAGCAGGCGACGGCGAGGTCGCGCCGGACGTTAGGCCAGGGCTCGACGACGGGGCCGCGCTCGCGCTGGTGCTCGCGCAGGTAGTCGAGGAGCACCTTCGGCATCTTCACCTTGCGCCGGGCGAGCGTCGTCTTGGTGCCGGGGAGCAAGAGCCAGCCGTTGACGAGGTCGACGTTCAACTCCCAGCGCAGCCGCTCCACTTCCGAGAGCCGGCCTGAGGTGGTGATGGCAACGAGGACCCACGGGAGGCGGTGCGCGCCGAGCTCGCGCATGAGCGCGGCGGCCTCCTCGCGCGTCAGGTAGCGGTCGCGCGGCACGTAGCCGGCGGAGAACTTCGGGAAGAGGGCGCGCGGGTCGTCGCGCATGAGCTTGAGGTCGTGCGCCTGCTGGAGCGCGAGCCGCAAGACGACGAGCTCCTTGTACACCGTGTTCGAGTGCGCACCCTCGGCCTTGCGCGTCTCGATGTAGCCCTGCACGTCCTTCATCGAGACCCGGTTGACGTCGAGCCCGCCTAGCAGGCGCAGCGCGTGACCAGCCTTCGTCGCGTAGCAGTCGAGCGTCGCGGGTGAGACGTGGTTCAGGCCGCTCGTCAGGATGTAGTCGAGGGCGTGGGCGACGGTGTGGCCGGTCGAGGCGCGGTGCGGGGCTGGACGACCCGCAGCGTGGGCCGCGTAGGCGTCGCGCTCGACCTTGGCGAGGAACGTGCGGGCGAGTTCGCGGTCGTGGGTCTTCGTACAGACGGTGATTCGGTCCCCGGTGCCGGGATCGTAGAACCAGCCGTAGTACGCGCCGTCCTTCGTCTTCCGGTAGAGGCGGTCACCCCTGCGCTTCCTGGGCATGCGGGCTCCTTCGTCTTCATCTTTATGTAGTTGTCGAGGGCCTCCTGCGGGACGCGGAGCGCGCCGGCGCCGATGATGACGTGGACCATGTGCGCCTTCACCTCGCGATACGCGACGCTGCGGTGGACGCCGAGCGCGGCTGCGACCTGCGCCACGGTCAGGAGCGGCCTCACGCGAGCGCCCCGCCGCACGACGACGAGCCGAGCACCATCGGGTGCCGACCGTCGTCGTGCGGAGTGAGCGTGGAGGCCATCCCCTTATCCCGAGACGCGAGCGCCCGTTGCTGTCAGTGCGCGAAGGGCGGAGTGGAGGTCGGGGCGGCGCTGTTGGATGATGCCGCACCCTCAGGAGAGGGAGTCGTGTGGCAGGAATCGGGCCGCCAGTAGAGGTGGGGATCGCCCTTCTTGCCCTCGCCTTTGCGGCGCAGCTTGCCGTCCGCCACGAGCTGGTTCGCCGCCTTGCGTGCAGTGGACTCCTTGAACGTCGTGCCCGAGATCAGCGTCAGGATGGCGGCGGCGCCCGCCTCCTCGTCAGGTGCCCCTTCGAGCAGCACCTTCTCCACTGCGGCGGTGACGACGCTGGCCTCCTCTCGTCGCTCGTAGCCGTGGTCAGTCAGCTCCACGAACAGGACGTCGGGCGTGGCGGGGTAGCGCGACAGGCTGTTGATGACCCGGACCTTCGGCGAGGTCTGCCCCTCCGGCCGCGCGACCGACAAGATGACGTCGACCGCGCCGGTGAACGCGGTGGATCCCCGGCTGCTGTCTCCCACCCCGCCGCCAGACTTCTTCTCGTGGTGGACCACGACGACCGCGAAGCCGTCCTTTGCCGCGTCCTGGATCGGCTTCAAGCTCTCCAGCGCCGAGCCGGGGTCGTTCTCTGAGTCGCCTCGCAGCCCCACGAACTGGGCGAGGGTGTCGACCACGATGAGCTTCGCGCCGATCTCAGTCGCGACGCCCTTGGCCGCGAGCATCTGCTCCGCGAACGTGGCGTCGCGCGACGGGTCCCAGCGCAGGAACCGAACGTCGTCTCGTCCCATGAGGCCGCTGCGCCGCAGCAGCTCCACGAACGTGGTCCGCTCCTCAGTGAGGACCACCACCGGCGTCTTCTGGACTTGGAGCCCGAGGAAGTGCTGGCCGTCGATGACCTTCGCCACCATGTGCGCGACGAGCGTCGACTTCCCGCTCACCTTCGGCTTCCCGGTGATGAGGGTGATGCTCCGCTCGGCCACGAGTCCGCGCACTAGGAAGCTCACCGCCTCCGTCGAAACCTTCGGGTCGGCGGCCGACTCGAACTGCGCCCTCGTCTGCCGCACAACTTCCTCCCGTAGGGGTGCGGAATGCATCCGGCTGCGCGGGACCGCGCCGGGCGGGTACTTCATGACGCTCGCGACGATGTGCGCGACCTCGCTATCGGTGAGCGCCGGCTGACAGCGAGCGGCGTTCTCGGCGCGGAGTGCTGCTTCAATCCCGGAACGGCTCATGCCCTTGCCGCGCATCGCGCTCGCCAGCGCGAAGAGCGTCGCGTTCCGCTCGCCGGAGCTGATGACCGGCACGTCCACGCCGCCGGTGACGGGAGGCAGCACGACGACGCCGTTCGGCCTGCACGCCATCTCGATGAGCCACGAGGGCATCGACGCGAGCGCGACCTCGTCGAGCCGCCGCCCCGGCTCGAAGGCGTACTCCCCCTGGACATGGTTCGAGGGCGGAGCGATGAAGTACCCGCCGTCGCCACGCAGGTCGATGCCTGGGCGCATCGCCTGCCGGTTGGGGACGACCACGTCCCGGCCTGGGTGCCGGAAGTAGTAGTGCGCGCCACCGCCGCCGGTCCTGACGGTGGGAGTGACCGGCAGCGCGCCGTGCTGTGCTACGAGCGCAGCAAGCGAAGCCGGCCCGCCGCTCTTCACGTCAACGTCGACCACGACGATGCCCGACTCGCTGCCAGACCTCACGCCGACGTTCGCGTCGGGCTCCCCCTCGAAGTAGTAGCGAACCATGCTCGCGTCGGTGGTGGCGTCTTTGAACCCATTCGACGTCATCGGGTGCTTGCCGGCGCGGTTGCATTGCGCGTCGCCGCATGAGCACGAGCCGTCATCCGTGATGAAGTGTACCGGGAACACGGCGAGCTTTAGCGAGGCGTAAAAGAGCGCCCACGCGAGCGCGATGCTTGCGGTTGCCTGATGGACTAGATTGCTGGTGTTCATGGTGTAGTTCCCTGCGGCCGCCGGCTGAGCTGCCACGCCTCCGGCGGCCGCTGCTCGCCTAGCAAGCGTGGGCCTCCACCTGACGCGCCTTCACCCACCGCTCGATCTCATCGGCGTCGAACCGGATCGTGCGCGGACCGAACCGCAGGTGCGGGATCTCGCCGCGCCGGACCTTGCCGTAGAGCGAGCCGACGGGGAGTTGGAGGCGCCGCGCGACCTCCGCGTATGTGAGGAACTTCGATTCCGCCATGGTGTCTCCTTCGTGTGGCGGCCGTCATGGCCGTGCGCGCACACGATGGTCGTCACGCTCGCGGCGGTCTTCTGAACGGGTCGGCGTCGCGCGGTTCAGAAGCGATGCACGCTACGCCCTTGCGGACCTTCACGTGCTTCACCACCATCACGCCCATGTCGAACAAGGACGTCTCGCGGGCTCACCGGGCGGTCTTCATGATGTTGAACCTCGCGTTCGCCGAGGAGCGCGGCGCGAACGACAAGGCGAGCGCCTCCGTATTCTCGAAGGTGGTCGACCTGCTCGCGCGTCACGACGCGCGCCTGCGCGGCCGGCGGGAGAAGTCCCACGACGCATCGCTGCTCTTCGACGTGGTCGTCCCGGTGTACCGGCTCGTCGAGGCCGGCGACCTCAACGACGTGGACGCCGTTCGTCACGCGCTTGCCGAGCGCGGCGAGAAGCTCGGCTTCACTCTGGACGACGACACGCTGAACGACCTCGTCGTGCTGGGCGACGAGATCAAGGGGAAGGGCGGCGCCGTCGACGCAGCCGTCGCTGCGTTCGCAGCCAGGACCGGCACGACGAAGCGGGGCGTCTACAAACGGCTCTCGCCCGTGAGCTCGAAGATCATGCGGAAACGGGGCCTGTTCTCGGCGGCGCCACCGAGTCGCACGAAGTACGGGTTCTCCGACCTCATGAACCTGAGTTTGTTCGCGCTCGACGTGCTCCATGACGTCGGCGCCGTGCAGGGCAGCACAAGGGCCGCCGAGCGGCTTCGCGCAGGCCGCGCCGCGCTGATCAGGAGCGCGACCGAGCTCAGCGCGGGCTGTGCGCCTCCTCCCCCGCTGCCCCCTGCGCCCGCCGGGCGAGTCCGCCGACGCGGCGTTCGCCCGTCGTCTGCTCGCCGCTCGTCGCGCGGCGAGGAGTGACACGACCGTTCTCCTTCCCACCCAGTTCAGCGGGCGGGAGAATGGGTTCATGGCAACGACGCGCGTGGACCAGGCACAGCATCGCGAGCACGCACCGGCCGGGTGGCTCGCCTTCTTCCAGGCCCGGCCAGACCTCGGCGTTGTGGCGTTCGGCTACGGGACGCTCGTTGCGGTAAACAGGCTGCGGCGTCACGCGCGAGAGATGCACGGGCCCCATGCCGTCGCTGCACCATCGCAGGCCGAGCTCGATTACGCCGTGCGCGATCTCGTCGCCGAGGTGCGGGAACTCGGACACCTCACCTCCCAGCCACGCGAAGACATCGACATGTTTACCCGCGAGGCGGAGCGCCTGTTGCGCGCAGCCGTGGCTGAGCGGTGCTCGTGGGACTCGCTCGCCGCCGGCTGCCGCAGATTCACCACGTTGTTCGCCGCCGACTTCGCCGACGTGGTCGACGAGCTGTACGCGGCGGCGTCGGACCCGTTCGAAGACGGCGGCGATGCGACCGACGCTGCGCGCAACGTGTGCCAGGCCGCTTGGGCTGCGCTGGCAGAGGCGGGATACCCGACCGCTCCGGCGCAGGCTCCCGGTCGAGTCGCAACCGTGTGCTGCTGAGGGAGCCGTCGGTGTCCGTCGAGAGCACCACCGCGACCAAGCCGCGCACCGAATCGCAGCGCGCGGCATCGCGCATCAACGGCAGCCGCAGCAAGGGGCCGCGCTCGGCGGAGGGGCGGGTCCGGTCCTCGATGAACCGAACGGTCCACGCCCTCAACGCGACACGGCTGCTGCTCGCGACCGAGGACGTCGCCGAGTACCAGCGGCACGTTGGCGAATGGGTCGAGTCGCTCGTTCCCGTCACGCCTGCCGAGAGACAGATCGTTCTGCTCATCGCTGACCAGGCCTGGCGCTTGCGCCGCGTGAGCCGCATCGAGGAGCGCCGCGCGCTCGCTGTCCTCGACTCGCTTGTGGAGAACACGCCGGAGTGGGCGATGCGGTCGAAGGCACAGCAGCTCCTGACGGCACTCGACACGGTCGGTGAGCTCGTCACGACGTCGAAGCTCCCTGTCCCGACGATGGCGCTGGCCGCGTTCCTCGGTGGCTTGCGCGGCGTCATCGCGATGCTCGACGAAGTGCGCGAGCTCCTTCCCGTGGAGATGTGGCCCCAGGCGCACGCGGCGTTGTTCCTGTCGGCAGAGAAGGCGCTTGCGAAGGAGGCTGACACCGAGGAGCAGGTCACGGCCACGTTCACGGCCCTGGGCACGTCGGCGACCGTTCTCGCCACCGCTCTCCGCACTGTCGCCCCGGCCCTCGACGCCGCCGTGGAAAAGGCGCGCAGCGCCATCAGCACCGACACCCTGCTCGCCGACGACGGGGACAAGCAGTTCGAGCGCCACCGGCGCATCCTGGAGGCGAGCATGTCCAGACAGCTCGACCTCCTCGCGAAGGTGAAGGCGGCGGCGCAGGCGGCTGCCGCGTCGGGTTCGTCTGAACGCGCCGCTCCGGTCGAGCTGCGGGTCGTTCGGGCGTAACCGATCCATCTGCAGCGGGACGCCGTCACGACTCCGCCGCGCGGCCGTCGTCCGGCGGAGCCATTCCTCGCCCTCGCTTAGGGTTACCCGAATCGCGAATCGGCTCGGGTTCAGGGAGACAGTGTGGACAGTGCCGGGTCCTCGCACGAGGGGGTCTCGCCGGCCCGGCAAAAGTTCTTCTGGTGGTGGCGTTCCGGTGCTGCCACGGCAACAGGGCCGGTGGCGGGTGGGCCTCTTGAAAGGAGGGGCCACCCCCCCGGTCTCACGAAAGTTTCTGGGGTTCCGTGGGGAGCGGGCCGCGCTGTCACCCACCTCCTCCGTCGCCCGCAGCAAGAGCGACAGCGGCGGTGGGATAAGGATGTGGTCAGGCTTTCCAGGGAAGTCCGGCCGTCCTGGCTGTACGGCTCGCGAGATCGCCTCGCCCGTCGTCACCGTCAAGATCACCATCATCACGCCGGCCACCGGCGCGGATGTTCGCGCGCCGGGGAGCCTTGGGCCTCGTGGACCCCGCGCGCCCGGAGTCCAGGATGTTCGAGCAGGTCCAGCAGCAGTTCGCCGGGTTGATGGCGAGGCGCGCCTTCGAGCCCGTGCGGCGGCACCTCACCGGCAACGATGCCGACGACCGCCTCGCGGAGGGGATCGGCATGGTGTTCGAGATGGCGCTGCGGAAGGCGGAGCAGGGAGTCCGGCTAGACGACGCACTGCTCGTCCACGCCGTCCGGCTTCGAGCTGTCGAGATTCGCCGCCAGTTTGTGAAGGGCGGGCAGCCGCGCCGAGACGCTCTTCACCGCGCGAACTACACCGACGGGCGTACCGAGGTGTTCCACATCGACGGATTCGAGGACGAGGACGGCGCCTGGCCGCGTGAGGGTGACGTCGGGCTACAGGTCGCATGGGCGGCTGCCCTCACCGAGAATCCAACTGAGAAGCTCGACTCCGCCCTCGACCTGGGCGCCTGGCTCGCGACGCTCAGCCATGACGACCGTTCCATGCTTGCGGATCGGCTCGTCGGCATGTCGCTCCAGCAGGTCGCGGTCAGGCGGGACCTCTCCGTCACTACGGCGTTTCAACGACTGCGTCGCCTCGGCGAAGGGCTCGCCGCCCACTCTGGTATCGAGGTGTCGAAGCAGCGGCGTAAGCCGAGGGCGCGCTTCGTCGAGTCGCGCTGCTGACGTGCATGCACGACCGCGACGCTGAACGAGTGGCCTGAGGCCCTCGTTCTTAGCCCTGCCGCCGTGAGCGCGCGAGATCCCTGCGGCATCTGATCTGGCGAATGCCGAGTTCGTGTGGGATATGGGTCCCAAACATCCCGGTGAGGCCAGTGTGGACCTGTTCATCCTTCTTCAGGACCCCGGAGACGACGGCTCCCCGACCGTGTTGGAGGAGATCGCGGAGGCGACGGAGAACGCCACGATGGGCGGTGGCATCTTCGCCTTCGCATCGCCGGCCGGGGTTCAGATGCTCTTCGGAAACGAGGCGTTCGCCGAGTTCGTGAAGCACGCCCCGTTCGATCTCGTCGTCGGCGTCGATTCCATTACCAACGAGAAGGCACTCGATCTCCTGAAGAAGCGCGCCGCCGACTACCCGAGCCTGAACGTCCGCGCGTTCTTCCACTCGCGGGCCATCACGTTCCACCCGAAGTTCTGCTGGTTCACGAACGCTAAACACGGTCGGGCCATCGTGGGCTCCGGCAACCTGACGCCGGGTGGCCTGTTCGGCAACTGGGAAGCGTTCACCATCGTGGATCTCGACGCGATGGGCGCGAAGACGGTCCAAACGCAATGGGCACAATGGACGGCGCTCCACGCGAAAGACCTGCGCGATCTCGATGACCCGGATGTTCGCAACCGCGCGAAGAAGAACAAGAGCCGGATCATCCGAGCGCCAGACGCCGAGGACTCGGCTATGGCGAATAAGGCGTCGACCGGGGCGGCCGATCAGGTCCTCGTTGCGGAGATCCCGGCCGCAGGCACGCGTTGGCAGCAGGCGAACTTCGACCTGAAGCACTTCACGGGCTTCTTCCATCTGAAGCCGGGGACGAAGCGCAGCGTCGTCCTGTACCACATCGATGCTGCCGGCAACGTGGAGCCAGCGGAACAACGGCAGAGCGTCAGCGTGAAGAGCAAGAACTACCGGATCGAGCTGGCAGCGGCCCCTAACGTCCCGTACCCGGCGGCGGCCCCGCCGATCTCGGTGTTCGTCCGTACCGGAAGAAGGCAGTTCCGCTACCAGGTCGTGATGCCAGGGGATCCCACGTACAAGTACGTCGACGCGATCCTGTCGAAGCGTTGGGCGGGTCCTCCGCGCTTCATGCGGCGCGTCACCCTGTCTGCGACGGATCTCAGGGCCGAGTGGCCCGGCACGCCCTTGTAGTCACGGGTGCTGACAGACGATCAGCACTTCGGAGTCGTAGAACACCTTCGTGTTCAGTTCTTGGTTGTTGAACTTGTTGTGGGCGTACTTGCCAACTGACCGTACTTGAACGTCGCGGAAGGTCTTCTGGGCTAACGCGACGATCTCCTCGACCGTCATCAGGCGGGGGCGAGCTTTCTCGTCGGCGCGGTACGGTGAGTACGACAAGACGAGGGGAGCCCCTAGCTCGGCCACACCACTGAAGAGCTCCTGAAACGCGCCCGGTGCCTGCGACTTGATGCAGAAGGGCGACTGGTGGCGCTCCTTCCGATAGAGGCCCCGGCTCAGCATCTCTTCTCGACCGAGGCGCATCGTCGACACCTCGGGGTTGTCCCGAAGGCACATCGTTTCAAGCACATGGTAGTAGCGGCTGTAGTGGTCGCGCGTGTAAGGCGGATCCGCGTAGATCGCGCCCACGTCCCGCGAGCACTTGTTCAAGAACTCGCGGTAGTCGAGGCGCGCGACCTGGTGTCGACGAGAGCCGACAGGAAGCGACTCGTAACGTTCCGCCCACAAGGCGAACGCATCGAACGCGCTTCGAGATCGATCTCGGGCGACCTGCCGTGCAAGGTGACGCTTCGGGCGCCCTCGTGAATCCCTCGGCCGAATGGGCTGAGCGAACTGCTTCCCGACAGTGTTTACGACCTCGCTCGCGGTGCTGAGCGCGATGGCGAGGTAGTAGTCTCGGACGTGTCCTGAGAAACCGTGGACGACGTCGAGCAGCGCATCGAGTTCCGCAGCCTGAGCAAACGAGAAGTAGGATCCGCCGAAGTAGCGGGTGATAAGCGAGCCAACATCGCTGTCGAGTCCTGCGGTTGCGAGTCGGCGCGCAGATTCGGACAGCGCAGACTTCAAGTGCTTGGACAGCTCGGAATGTTGGCTGGTGATGAACGCGAACAGCGACGCCCTCTCGATGAATTCGCAGAGCGGTTCTAGATCTCCGGAATCCGCTGCCGTGGCGCACGCGCGTTCGTACCGAACAAGCGGCTCGACGGAGTGCTGGAGTGCTTCGTAGCGACGGGAGCCCTTCGCACGCTCGACGACGTCCGCGCGCCGCTCGGCGACTGGACGAAGCATCGCCGAACAAACAACGCGCGAATACTCCTGGATGTCTACGGCGATCACTTCGCGCTCGCGCGAGAGTGCCAGAGAGATCGTACCCGAACCAGCGAACAGGTCGACGACAGGCCCGGAGCGCGTCGCGACCTCGTTGATGGCGTCGAGAATCACTCCGGATAGGCGGAGCTTGCTCCCGAGGTAGTGGATCGGCCGAAACGAGTACGCGATTGGCGGGCACTGCTCCGGAGGTGCGTCGCCTTCCAGAAGCGGTAGCTGGGCGGTTGGTGCGGATCCATGACGCCTCAAGGTGTGCCCAAGCCTTTCGTCCTACGCTGTCGATGACCGCACGCTAGAGGCGCGACGCCAGCATACAGCAGCGCCCCGACGCGGCTCACCCGCCTTCGCGGCCGTCCGCCAGTCGGCCAGCGGTCGAAGAACGGCCGGGCGGCGTCGACGAGAGCACGGCAGCGCACGTGAGTCGGTTCGGCATGGGCCCTGCACCGGCCGCCTCCGCTACGGGCGGCGGACAGTTCGGTGGGCGCCGGCGCACCCGCCCGGCCGGTGGCGAGTGTCCGTCCCGCATGCGATAACTAGCTTCTAGCAAGGATCTACTTATGGCCAGGCCTCGTAACTCCGTCGAGACGCAGCCTGTGACGATCAGAACGACTCCATGGGTCGTCGAGGCGCTCGACGTCCTGGCGACGACGGGTCGGTTCGGAAAGAACGCGGCAGAGGTCGCCGAGGAACTCCTGCGCGCGAAGCTGCGCGACGTGGAGCGTGAGGGTTGGATGGAGAAGGCCCCGCGTCGCCGGCGGCGGTCTTGAGAAGAGGAGCGGACGTGAAGCCCTACTCGACAGCTCGCGAGCTAAGCGCCACTCCGGATGAACTTCGGCTCGTCCGCGAGTTCTCGTTCGGCGAGGACTGCGGCGGAAACCGCATCATCCACGGAGAGAACGCGAGAGTTCTTGCGCACCTGGGTGCATCGCTGAAGGGCGCGGTGCGGTGCATCTACATCGACCCGCCGTACAACAACCAGGAGCGGTACTTCCACTACTCGGATGCGTTGTCACACGACGACTGGATGGGCGGGATCGTCGAACGGTTGGAGCTGATGGCGCCGCTGCTCACGGAGGACGGCAGCATCTGGATCTCCATTGATGACCGCGAAGTTCACTACCTGAAGGTTGCGGCAGACCGAATCTTCGGACGCGAGAACTTCGTCAGCACCGTCATCTGGCAACAGCGAACGACGCGCGAGAACCGGAAGGTGTTCTCCAACAACCATGAGTACCTGCTGGTGTATGCGCGAGACGTGAAACGCTTCAGGCTGTCGCGCAACCGGCTCCCCGCGACGCCAGAGGTGCTCGGCCGCTACAAGAACCCCGATGGCGATCCGCGCGGGTCGTGGCAGTCCGTCTCAGCGAACGTGCAGGGAGGACATGGGACGGACTCGCAGTTCTACGTCCTGGTGGCGCCGAACGGTCGCCGCCACGCCCCGCCCAAGGGACGGTGCTGGGTGTACACGAAGGACCGGATGGACAGGGAGATCCGAGCTAACAACGTCTGGTTCGGCCGCGACGGCAACGGAGCGCCGCGACTGAAGCGGTTCCTCGCCGAGTCGCCCGGTCTCACCCCCGAGACGCTTTGGTTCGCTACGGACGTGGGAACGAACGACTCCGCGAAGAAGCATCTGCTCAGCCTGTTCGCGGACGCCCCGGTGTTCGATACGCCAAAACCGGAGGAGCTCATCGCGAGAGTGCTCCACATCGCCACGCGGCCCGGCGACATGGTGCTCGACGCCTACCTCGGTTCGGGTACAACCGCCGCAGTCGCCCATAAGATGGGCAGACGGTACATCGGCATCGAAGAAGGCGGCCATGCCGTCACGCACTGCGCGACGCGGCTGCGAGCAGTCGTTGAGGGCGAAGGCGGCGGGGTTTCGGCGGCCGTCGGGTGGAGCGGCGGCGGCGGATTCGAGTTCTACCGAGTGGGTGACACGCCGCCACTTGTCGCGATAGGAGCTCCCGCGCCGAGGTCAACGGTGACTCGCCGACGTGGACGTCGCCCCCGCCGCTCACGGAGCTGAATCGGTTGCTTCAGCGCGTCGTCTTGACGCGCTGCTGCTCCCATTCCTCGAACGTAGTGCCATCAGCGGTTCTCCAGACGACTCGCCCGTTGATGTTCGCGCCCGTGATGGCTTGCGCTGAGCCGCTTGCGGACCCGAATGCGTAGTCCTGTGTGAACACGTAGCCGTCCGGTCCCTCCTTGAGCACCCCTGATGCCAGAAGTCCCTTTCGGACAGCTCTTGAAGACGCTTGCAGCGACGGTGCTTCCTTCTTGCGCGCGACGCTGCCCTTCCGGACAACGATCTCGTTGTCCACCAGGTCGGCAGTAGCATCGTAACCGCCGCCGGTTACGCGGAACGTTGCCGCACTGCGCTGGTGATTCAGTCCGTGTGGACCGAGCACCGACTCGAACGCTTGAATCCCGAGCGTGCTCATGAGCAGCTGAACGTGCTCCAGAAAGTCTTCCATCTCGGCGGTGTCGGCCTCGGGTAAGCGCCCCCCGTTTGGCGTTGTCGAGTTGAACACCGTGCAGCGTTTTGCGCTCTGCGCGATTCCCACGAGCCGCGCTTCGAGATAGCGAACGTGAGCCTTCGTGAGGTTCTCGTCCTTGCTGACGACGATGACGACGCGATCCCAGAAGTCCTTGCCTTGGTCGTGCTTCGCGATACGCGCGAGTACGTCGTCTCCCTCGCCGACGTACACGGCCGTGCGGCCTGGGATCTCGGGGTCGGTTCCCACGAGGACGTAGACTCCGGTGCGCCGACTCTCCTCTCGCCCGCTCAGCGCGACCAGAGCGGATCGAGAAGCAACCAGCGCCTTACACGTGGACAGCCCGATCTCGGCCGTCTTGAGCCCGTTGGGAGTTCCGTCGACGAGGAAGATACGGATGGCTCTGCCTGGCAAGGGCCCCCTCCAGTGCGAGTAACGAACCTGCGCGAGGCACTCTCGGGGCCATTGAAGCACACGGTCGGTAAGCACACCGCTACCGATTCGCTACCCGGGACGCCGGGCACGAGGGGAAACTATGTGAAGTTGCGGTCTTGAGGCCCTAGAGCAGGGGACTGAAAATCCCCGTGTCGGTGGTTCGATTCCGCCCCCAGGCACTCCCATCTCTGCTCGTGCATCTGGCCCACCCGACCGCGAGGTCTGGTGGGCCTTCTGATTCCGGCCTCCGTGGGCGTCTCCTCTTCCATCACCGAGGCGTCAGCCGCGCGTTCCACGGAGTCCATCGAATCATCGCTGATCCGCTGGGCGCTGATGCACCGGTGATGCAGTCCTCGCCGAGGGCGTCGCCGAGCCGGCGGCGCAGATCTTCGAGCGGCGGCCTGCCGTAGACACGCTCCACCATCCGGCTGTCGGCGTATCCGGGGACGGGAGCGATGAGCTCCGGGGGCGCGCCGGCCGCGGGGAGCCAGGTTGCGCAGGTAGCTCGTTGACCTGGCTCTTCGTGATGAACTCGATCTGCGTCCCGAAACGGTTGCGCACCTCCTGCCGCATCTGCGAGAGGTCCAGCCCCGCCTTCCTCGACAGCGCGAGCAAAGCCGCGAGCTGGTTTGCTCAGGCACTCGGTCGCGACCTGGGCGATCCACTCCGGCGCGGACCCGGCGCCCTCGCGGCATTGTGGGGCAGCGCAGCCCGCGGACGACCAAGCGCCTTTACGCCACGCGCGCCTCGGGCGCGGAAGGTACCCGACCCTCCGCTAGCGCGACCCCACGCGCAGTCTCCATGGCTCCGCGTGAGGCAAGCCACCGCCATCATTGAAGGCAACGGGATCGGCGCACAGCCCGAGGCGCGGCCGCGCTGGTGACTCGATCGCCGATCCGGCATACACTGACGGTGGTCGCGCACACTTAGTGCGTTACGAGCGCGTGCTCGGGAGGTGCGATGAGTCAGAAGCGCTCGCTGCTCGCATTCGCCTGGCTGAGCCTCACGATCGCGATCGGAGCCTGTGCGTCGGGGAATCCGACCGGCGGCTCCCCCGTCGATCCCGCCGTCGGTCCGGCACGTTCGGTCTGGATGAGCATCGCCGCCGCGGGAAACTTCACTGTCGGGATTCGCCGCGATGGGACGCTTTGGGCGTGGGGGTCGAACGAGTACGGGCAACTCGGCGATGGCACGAAGGTCCTTCGTGGCTCGCCGGTCCAGATCGGCACTGGCTTCGCCACGGTGGCGGTCAGCCATTCACACGTGGCGGCCATCAAGACGGACGGGACGCTCTGGGCCTGGGGGGACAACACGAGCGGCAAGCTCGGCGATGGGACGATGGTGCCGCGGCTGTCGCCGGCGCTGATCGGCGGCGGGTTTACGTCGGTCGCAGCGGGCGCCCTGCACACCGCCGCCATCAAGCAGGACGGCTCGCTCTGGACATGGGGCGACGACTCCATCGGGCAACTCGGCGATGGCTTCCTCCCTCACCGGACGGCCCCGGCGCAGATCGGGACCGGCTTTGCCTCGGTTTCCGCGGCCGGCGGCGTCACGGCGGCGATCAAGCTGGACGGGACCCTCTGGGCGTGGGGGTACAACGCGGATGGCCAGTTGGGGGACGGCACCACCATCCAGCGATCCTTGCCGGTGAAGATCGGCGAGGGGTTTGCTGCGGTCTCGGTGAGCGGCGCGCACACGCTGGCCGTGAAGACGGACGGCTCGCTCTGGGCCTGGGGGGACAACTACGAAGGGCAGCTGGGCGACGGCTCGCTGACGCGGCGGAGCACGCCGGTGCGCATCGGAGCCGGCTTCGCCTCGGCCGCGGCCGGCCCTCACCACTCCCTGGCCATCCGGACCGACGGAACGCTCTGGGCCTGGGGCGCGAACGTGTACGGACAGCTCGGTGACGGGCGGTGGACGACGGCGTTCCGGCCCATCCAGGTCGGCGCGGGCTACGCCGCGGTGGCGGTGGGCGAACAACACAGCGTGGCGCTGCGGACGGACGGCACGCTCTGGAGCTGGGGCTGGAACGGCATCGGTCAGCTGGGCGTCCCCGCTGCGTGGGAGGTCTTCGACCCCGCTCCCCTCGGCACAGGCTTCGACTGGGTGTCCGCAGGCTGGGGGAACGGCTTTGGCATGAAGACCGACGGGACCCTGTGGGGCTGGGGGGACAACCTCGGGGCTTTACTGAGCGCCGGGACAGGAGTCACGCCGGTGGTCACGCCGCGGCAGGTGCTCGTGAGCGGCATCCGCTCCGTCGCGTGCGGTGAAGAGCACGCGCTCTTTCTGCGAGCGGACGGGACACTCTGGGCCGCCGGCGCGAACCATTACGGCCAGCTCGGGGACGGGACCGTGTACGAGAAAAGCCCGGCGGTGCTCGTCGGTCCCGGGTATGCAGCGGCATCGGCGGGCGCGACGCACTCCGTGGCGATCAGGAGCGATGGATCGCTATGGGCGTGGGGTGAGAACCTGGCGGGCCAGGTCGGGGACGGGACGACGGAGAACCGATCCCTCCCCGTCCTGATCGGGCCCGGGTTCGCGGCGGCGGCCGCGGGGGACGCCCACACCGTGGCCCTCAAGGCCGATGGAACGCTCTGGGCCTGGGGCGCGAACTTGTACGGCCAGCTCGGCGACGGCTCCGCCCTCGATCACCGAGCCTCCCCGGTGCAGATCGGGTCGGGCTTCGCGGCGGTTGCGGCTGGTGGTGGGCACACGCAGGCACTCAAGGTCGACGGCTCGCTCTGGGCCTGGGGCTCCAACTTGCACGGCCAGCTCGGCGACGGCACGACGCTTAACCGGAGCAGCCCCGTGCTCATCGGCACAGGATTCGCGTCGGTCACGGCGGGCGTCCAGCACACGCTGGCCTTCAAAACTGACGGGACGCTCTGGGCCTGGGGCAAGAACGACACCGGGCAGCTCGGAGACGGGACGGCCATGGACCGGCTCAGCCCGATCCAGATCGGCACCGGGTTCGTCTCCGTGACGGCGGGCCGGGACTTCACCGTGGCGGTGACGGCCGACGGGACGCGCTGGGGCTGGGGTGCCAACTTCTGGGGGCAGCTCGGGAGCGGGCCGGAGTTCAAGAAGGTGCCGTTCCCCGTCCCCTGATGAGCAGCGAGATGTTGCCGGCCTCGCGAGTGCCCGCGAGCCGCAGGCACTCCGCGTCGGCATCCGGGCCTGCTACGGACAGGTTCACGCTTCGTCCGGTGAAGGAGGTCACGAAGACGTGGACGCGCACCACGCCCGGGAACGAACCGCTTGAACGCGGTCGCTTCCGGCCGATACGAGCCGGTACACTCGGCGGCACCTGAGCCTTCGCGACAGGCGCTCATGCCCTGCTCGGCCCGGACGCGAGAGGACGCTCACATGCCGCGGTACACGTCGACGCACGTTTCGGGGCAGCGGTCGCAGCTGCCCGCTGAGCTCGCCCGGGAGCTCTCGGGAAACGAGCGAGTGCTCTGGTACGGCCGCCCGCTCGCCGGCGTGCGGCTTCGTGCCTCCGACGCGTTCGGGATTCCCTTCAGCCTGCTCTGGGGTGGCTTCGCCATCGTCTGGGAGACGACGGTGATCCATCAGGGCGCGCCTCTCTTGTTCCTGCTCTGGGGCATCCCGTTCGTTGCCGTCGGGCTCTACCTGATCGCCGGCCGGTTCTTCTTCGACGCGTGGCGACGCTCGAGGACCGCATACGCGGTCACGAGCGAGCGCGTGTTCATCGTGTCGGGCGGGCTCCGGCCGTCGGTGCTCACCCTGCGTCTCACGACGCTTCCTCCGGTCTCACTCAGCGAGGGGCGGGCGGGTGTCGGGACCATCTCGTTCGGTGGCGGTTCGAGCATCGCGGCAGCGCTCGGCGGCATGCAGGGATGGCCCGGTGCGGCCCGCCACCTCGGGACGCAGCTCGAGCTCCTCCCGAACGCACGCACGGTCTACGAGACGATCCAGGGCGCGGCACGGGACGCGACAAGGCGCTGACGCTGACAGGCGGGGACGTGACGTGGCGCGCGTCCGGGTGCCGCGTGGGCGCCCAGCGCGGCCGCCGCCGACCCTTCACTACTCCTCGATGAACGGGTACTCGTGCTGCGCGTCACGCACCGTGAGCGCCCGTTTCCCGCCGGCGCCCCGTCCGACCACGAACTCGAGCCCCTGCACCCCGGGCGCGGTCGTCAGGAACGAGAGGGTGCCGTCCGGATTCCGGCGCGAGGCCACCTCGCTCCGCCACTCGCCGAAGTCGAAGACGGTGGCGGCGCCGCTGCGGATCACCGCGATGCTACCGAGCGCCGGGCTCGCGTAGCGCCGGGCGAGGCGGGCACTCTCCACCGTGTCGGCGGGCACGGTGAGGAGCTTCCGCTCGGCGGCGAGCTCGTCGAAGAACGTCTTCGCCGCGGCCGTCGCCTGAGCGTCGGCCTCGGGTCTGCCGTCGAAGAGCACTTCCAGGAGCTTGCGGCGGAACACGTCCCGGAGCGCCCAACCGGGATCGCCGTTGGTCAGGATCACCGCGCCCACCGCCTGCCCGGGCAGCCAGATCATGTCGCTGTGGTAGCCGATCATGTCGCCCCCGTGGTGCACCACCGGGACGCCGTAGGTGGTGTCCACCGCGAGCCCCATCCCGTAGGTCACGTCCTTCCCGATCGTCACCTGCGGCGTCCGCCGGTCGAGGAGCGGACCCTTCCCGACGTAGGGCGCGCCGCCCGGCAGCGTCCCCTCGTCGAGCTCCATCTGCACGTAGCGCAGGAGGTCGCGCACGCTGCTCCAGGCGGCGCCGGCCGGGCGGAGCGGGATGATCGACCGGTTCACGTCCATGACCGCCTGCGCGGGCCTCCCGTCCACGTCCGGCGCGTGCGCGTCGGCGTGGGCCCCGGCCAGCGCGCGCCGGAAATCGAACGTGGTGGCGGTCATCCCGAGCGGCCCGAAGACCTGCTCCTGCATGGCCCGGTCGTAGGCCGCACCGAGCTCCATGCCCGGAAACAGGACGTGTCCCGCAGTGAACCCGGCCGCAGCCGCCAGGGGGTTCGAGTACTGGAACAGCTCGCCGAAGCGGCTGGTGGGCTGCATGGTGGCGAGCTCCGCGAGGGCCTTCGCGGGCGTGAGGTCGCCGAACTCGAGGAGCCACTCCATGTCCTGCCGGGGCATCCCGGTGCAGGCGCAGACGAGGTGCTTGATCAGCACCCGGCGGCTCGTGTCGGCGTCGCCCAGCGCGAAGCCGGGGAGCACCGACGTGACCGGTGTCGCCCAGGTGAGCCGCTTCTCGTCCACCTCCTTCGCGAGGAGCAGCGTGGTGAGCGCCTTGGTGTTCGAGGCGATCATGAAGAGGGTGTCGCCGTCGACCGGCGCCGTGTCGCCCAGCTTTCGGACGCCGAGGCCGCCGGCGAAGACGACCTTGCCGCCCTGCACGATGCCGAGCCCCACCCCCGGCACCTTCATCGCCTGCATGGCGCGCTCCACGAAGCGGCGGAGCTCGGCCAGGCGTGGGGCGTCGATGGGTTCGGCCTTCTTCCCCGCGAAGCTCTCGCGGGCATAGCCCTTCGGTAGGAGCCGCCCGAGCACCAGGACGATCTGCCCGCGCCGCTTCTCGGCGACCGGCTGCGAGAGGTCGCCGATCACCACCGTCCAGCCGCCCGCAGAGAAGCGGGCGCTCGCGAACACGACCCGGCGCTCGTTCGGCGACGTCTGGTAGGCGAAGTCGCGGCGCCTCGACCAGCCGTCCTTGTCGGGAAGATCGGCCGCCACCTTGAGCGGCCACCGCGCGCCGGGCCTGTACGCCTTCCAGGCTGCCGCGACCGCGGCTTCGGCATCCGACGCCGCGACGTCGACCAGCGCCAGCCACGAGTCTCCCTCGGGCGCTTCGAGGACGGTCGCCGGACCGCGCACCACGAGCGACCAGCCGGCAGGCGCCAGGAACGGGTTGCCGCCCACGGTCGTCTTCGGGCCGTCGGCCGAGAGCCGCTGTGGCGCGGGCGCAGCCGGCGCGCCGTCCGTGGGCGCCGTGGGCGCCGTGGACGCCGGCGCCGGCCGCTGCGGTGCGGACGCCTGCGCGAGCGGGGGGACGGCGAAGAAGAACAGAAGACCGGCGGCGAAAGCGCGCATTGGACCCCCGCAGCGAAGCAGAGCGCGGAGAGAGAACCCCCGCACCATGGGTCGCAGGCTTTCATGCGGAGAGCGGGACGACAACACGCTTCCGGGGGCGCACGCCGTGGCCATCCAGGAGCCCTCGCGATGAGGGATTCGCGGGGCGCGCCTCGCCGGCGCCGTCCGGGTGGCGACACTCGGCCGTCTCGACCCGCGCTCCTCGCGGGCTCCGCGGTTGCCCCGGCCCCGGCCCCGGCCAGCGGCGTGGCCGGGGCCGCGAAGGCCGCTAGGGCGCGCTGATCACGATCGCCCCGCCCGCGAGGGCGTTGTTCGCCCCGTCGGGCTCCTTCGCCTGGTCGCCCTGGCACTCGTACTGATCAGTGGACCAGTTGAACTCGCAGACGGTGAAGTCGTCCGCGAGGACGCCGAGGTAGTACGTCCCCGGCGCCAGCGTCGGCGGGATCGCCACGAGGGTGGTGTCGGACGAGCTCGCGCCCGGCTGGAGCCCAGCGACGCTGCGGTACCCGAGCAGCAGATCCGACGCGGTGATGCTGGCATCGGAGGAGAGGTACACGCCAACGAGGAACGCGGGGGCGGCGCCGCCCGCGGCGCTCGCGGCCACCGTGTTCGCGACCGGGATGCTGGTCCCCCGCACCGCGGAGGCCGGGCCGGACACCGCGGTCGCCACGAGGTCGGGCCCGGTGATCGCGATGGTGCCGCCGGCGAGGCCGTTGTTCCCCTCGTCGCTCTCGGGCGTGGTGCCGTACGGATCGGCGAACGCGCCGAGCTGATAGGTGCCGCCCGCGATGCCCGCCGGGATCGTCAGCGTGACCGTGCCCGAGCGCGACGCGCCTGACGCGAGGTCGCCGGGGTACGCGGTCCCGATCGAGAGGTCCTGCGGCGTGATGAACAGGTCACTCGACAGGTAGAGCCCGAGCGGCGGGCTCGTCGCGCCCGCGCCCGTCGGGAGCGCCGAGAGCGTGTAGCTGACGGTGATGGTCTCGCCGGTGAGAGCGGCCGGTGGCCCGGAGACCGCGATCGGCGCGAGGTCGGGACGGACGAGGGTGAGGGCGGCGCCCGCGGAGGCGTTGTTCGTCTCGCTCTCCTCCTTGACCTGGTCGTACGGGTCGAGGATGGCGCCGAGGTAGTAGGTCGCCTGGGCGACGGAGCTCGGGACGCTCACCGTGAGCGTCGCCGAGCTCGTCTCGCCCGGCGCCGGCATCGCGAAGGTGCCGTAGCCGAGCCGCAGGTCGGAGGTCGTGATGACGGGATCGGTGGAGAGGTAGATCGACACCATCGTCGCTGGGCTCGCTCCGGAGCCGAGGTTCGCGACGGTCGCCGTGACCGAGAACGGGGTCGCCGTCCCGACGCTCTGCGGCGCCGCCAGCGCGGAGACGGTGAGGTCGGGTCCGGCCACGGCGACGGTGTTGCCGGCGCGGGCGTTGTTCGTCTCGCTCGCCTCCGCGACGCGGCCCTCGTAGTCGGCGATCGCGCCCACGTAGTACGTCCCCGGCGCGAGCCCCGCAGGCACCGTCACGCTCGTGTCGGCGCTGCTCGTGGCGCCCGGCGCGAGGCCGCCGAGCGCGCGGTAGCCGAGGAACCGATCCGCCGTGGTGATCGTCGGGTCCGTCGAGAGGTAGTAGCCGACCTTGAACGCCCCCGTCCCCCCGCCGACCGCCGCGACGGCGTCGTGGACGACGAGCGGCAGGCCCGTGCCGGCGGTGGCCGGCGCGCTCACCTCGGTGAGGACGAGGTCCGTACCGCCGACGACGATGGGCCCGCTCGCGCGAGCGTTGTTCGTCCCGTCGGGCTCCTTCGCGACGTCGCCGCCGTAGCAGTAGGAGTTGTACAGGTAGTCCTCGAAGCAGTACGTGAAGTCATCGGCGATGACGCCCACGTAGTACGTGCCGGGCGCGAGCCCGAGCGGCAGGGTGACCGGCGTCGAGGCGGAGCTCGAGGCGCCCGGCGCGAGCGCGGCGGCGGAGCGCCAGCCGAGGAGCAGGTCCGACGGCGTGATCACGGGGTCGGTGGAGAGGTAGAAGCCCACGTCGAACGGCGGCGTCGCGCCGCCCGCGGCGCTCGCCGCGATCGTGTCGAAAACGGTGAGGGTCTCGCCGACGACGCCGGACGCGGGCGCGGAGACGGAGGTGGCCACGAGATCGGGGCCGATCACGGTGAGCGCGCCCCCCGCGGCCGCGTTGTTCGCCTCGTCGAGCTCCAGGACCTCGCTCGCCACGTCCGCGATGGCCCCGACGTAGTAGGCGCCGCCGGCCCAGGTGACGGGGAGGGTCATCACCGTGGCCCCCGACGAGGAGGCGCCGGAGGCGAGGGAGGGGACGGTGCGCTCGCCGATCTTCAGGTCGGCGGTGGTGACGACGGGATCGTCGGAGAGGTACAGGCCGACCTTGAACGGCCCGGTGCCGCCGCCGGTCGGGCGCGCGGTGACCGTGTCCTCCACGGTGAAGGTCCCGCCGGTGAGCACCGTCGCGGGGCCGCTCACGGACGTGACCTCGAGATCCGGGCCGTCCACGACGACGCGTGGACCGACGAACACGTTGTTGTCCTCGTTCGACTCCTGGACGTAGCCGACCACGTCGACGATCGCGCCGAGGCGGTAGGAGCCCGCGGGGAGATCGCTCGGGAGCGACAGGGAGGTGGTCACGCTCGCGGAGGCGCCGCCATCGAGGAAATAGACCTGCTGCCATCCCAGCATGCGGTCGGCGGTGGTGATCGTGTCGTCCGTCGACAGGTACACGTTCACGATGACGTTGATGGCCTTTCCGCGTCCCGGGTTCGCGACGTTGGTCGTGAGCGAGAACGGGGTGGAGGTCCCCAGGCGCTCGGGGGCGGACATCGACGTCACGGTCAGGTCGGGCGGCTCGAACGTGGTCACGTTCGACGCCAGCTTGTAGTTGTTGTCGTCGTTGGCCTCGCTGTCGCTCGCGAACGCGACCACGCCCACGTGGTAAGGGCGACCGAGGAAGCCCTCCCAGTTCGCGGAGATCGTGTACGCGAGGTTGGTGCACCCTTGCTGAGAGTAAACGCGTTTCGCGGAGCCGAGCGCGACGTCGCCCGGCCCGAGCACGTCGTCCTCGGAGACGAACCAGACGACGCTGAAGTACTCGGCGGTGAGCTCGCCGCCGATGTTGCAGACCTGCGAGGTGACGGGGAACGCCATGCCGAGGCCCGCGACGTCAGGGGTCGTGACGGACGTGACGGTGAGGTCCGGGAGCGGCTTTCGGGTGACGAGGAGCGTGGTCGTGGCCGATTGTCCGCGCCCGTCGGTCGCCACCACGGTGATGAAGTTGTCACCGAGCGCGAGCGGGACGAGGGTCTCGAAGTAGCCGTCGGCGGCGCGGATCGGAACGGCGGCGCCGTTCACGGTGAGCGACGCCACGCCCGAGGGATCCACGGCCGTGCCGAAGACGACGGTCTCCACCTCCGGCGTCACCTCGCCCCGCGAGGAGTAGACGCCGAGCACGGGCGGCAGGACGGGAGTCGTGAACGTGCGCGGCGTGCCGCCCCCGTCGTCGACGGCGACGTTCCCGCCCTCGTCGGTGGACTGCACCGCGAAGAAGTAGGTCGCCCCCTCCTCGAGGGCGCCGAGGGCCACCCCGTGAGAGGTCGCGAGCCAGTGGAGCGCGGCCGTGCCGCCGAGGGCCTGTGTCTTCCCGTAGAGCACCGTCGCGGAGGCCGGCTCGCTCGTCGTCCAGGCGATCTTCGCGCTGCCCTGGTCGAGCGCCGCCACCGAGACGCCCGTGATGACGGGCGGGGTGAGATCGCCGACGGCGGTCGCGCTCGTGGTCGCGGGGGCGCCGGTCCCGTCGTCCTCGTCGTCGTACGTCGCGGTGAGGGTTCCGCCCTCGGTCACGGCGAGGATGCCGTCATGGGCGACCCCCGGGGCAGGGCCGGTCGGCAGCGTGCCCATGAAGATGGAGGTGTCCGGCCCGGTCTCGGTGAGCCACACGAACTCGCCGGCGGGGTCGGCGTCGCTGCGGACGGTCACGTACGCCTCGTCGGACACGTCCGGGCGGACGTTCAGGTCGCGATCGCCGACCTTCACCTCGATGCGGGTGGTCGCGCCATAGCGCGCCCGGTCCAGGCCGATGAAGCCCCGCGAGGAGATCCCGCCGGCCCCGCTGACGACCAGCGCGAACGGCTGCGGGCCGGACGGAACGTTGAAGCCCCTCACCCGCACCGTGTAGATGCCCCTGGCCGCATCGGGCAGATAGAACTGCTCCTCCACGTTGAGCCGATCGGCCGTGCCGCCAGTGACCGAGACCCCGCCCGAGAAGGCGTTCCCCGCGTACGTCGCGCCGTCCGGGGCGACGACCTCGAGGTCGAGGTCGTTCACGAGCTCGACGTCGGCGTACTGCGCGCCGGGGTAGTCCGTCCAGACGAGCGTCACCTTGAGCGGGGCGCCGCCGATCGCGAAGAGCGACTTCGTGAAGGTGTCGCCGGTCGCGACGCCCGGCTGGACGTCGGCCACGTCGAGGAACCTCGAGTCTCCCGCGAAGCGCAGGGTGTTCGACAGGTTGATGCGCCCCCAGCCCTGGGCGATGGTGGGGATGGGACCGCGCGTGTAGAGGCCGCTCATCGACTGGGCGCTGTTGACGAGGGTCGCCTTGACGAGGGCCGCGGAGGGAAGGAAGGCGTCGGCGGGGCTCGCCAGCCCCGACGGCCAGTAGCCGTCCACGTAGTACTGGCGCACGAGCGCGGCGGCGCCCGCCGTGGTGGGCGTCGCCATCGACGTGCCGCTATAGGCGATGGTGCCGCAGTTGTTGGTGTCGGGGAGGCCGTCCGAGTCGGCCGAGACGATGTTCACGCCGGGCGCGGTGAGGGTCGGCTTGAGCCGGCCGTCCCAGGCCGGGCCGTTGCTCGAGAAGTAGGCGACGTTCTCGGCCTGGTCGCCGTTCTCGGTCGCGCCGACGCTGACGATGTTCTTCGCGGTGGCGGGGGAGCCGACGCGGAGGTCGGTCGGACCGGCGTTCCCGTTGGCGAAGAGGACGAGGAGGTCCTTGTGCTCCCACATGAACCGGTCGGTGCTCCACGCTAGCCCGTCGTACCAGTTCGCGCCGGAGCCCCAGCTGTTCGTGTGGATGCGGGCGCCCGCGTCGTAGGGACGGACGTACAGATCGGCGAGGTCCTCGGGCACGAGGAGGTAGTTGGCTTCACCCGGCGTGAGATCCGTCATGAACAGCCGGGCGTTCGGGGCCATGCCGCCTGCGGTAGAGAGCCCCGTGACCGGCCGCTGGTCCCCCGCCACGGTGCCGGAGACGTGCGTGCCGTGGCCGAAGTTCCCGTCCCAGGCGTCCGCCGACGCCACGTAGCCGGCGACCTTGCGGTGCGCGGGGCCGACGGCCGCGCCGCTCGGGTCGCGGAAGAAGCACATGTCCATGTCGAGCCCGGTGTCGCCGACGCCGACGATCTGCCCCGCGCCGTCGAGCCCGGCGCCGAAGACCGGCGTCGAGCCGGGGACGTACGACTGGATCACCCAGCGCGACGTGTCGTTGAGGAGCTGCACCGGCAGCGCCTCCTCGATCCAGAGGACCTCCTCGAGCCGCGCGAGCTGGGCGATGAGGCCGGGCGGGACCTCGACCTGCGCGACGTCCCTGGCGACCCGCACCACGGTTCCCTTCTGACGCAGGACCTCGGACAGGAGGGCCGGCAGACCGTCGGCGGCGTCGACGCGCACGCGGAGCCGCAGGGACTTCGCGAGGTCCTTGCGGACCGCGCCATGCTCGTCCTTGAGCGCGCGGGAGAGCTTGTACGCCGGCTGGAAGCGCGCGACTCCGCGGACCTTCGAGAGCTTCGCGACGCCCGCGCGCGTGTCGTCGTCCATCGAGACGACGAAGGCGAATCCGGGGAGGTAGTCGCCGATCCGCGCCCCGGCCGCGGCGAGCCGCGCCTTGTCGGCCTCGTGGATGGGGCCGTCCAGCTGGACGATCCACTTCCTCCGCTTCGCGGCGGCGGCCGCGTGGCGATCGCCGCGCGAGGCCGGCGACGCGGCCGGAGCGGAGACCTCTACGACCTCGGCGGCGGGGTCGAGCGTCATCCCGGCCACGGCGGGGAGGTCCCGCTCCTCCTCGGCCGTGAGCTCGGCCGGGAGCGCGGGCGGCTTCCCCTTCACGTCGAGCGCGTAGCCGTTCACCTGGACGGCCCCCTCCACAGGACGGGTGACCTCGTGGGAGCGCTCGGGCTCGGCTCGCCGACCGCAGGAGACGACCGCCAGCAGCGAAAGACACAGCGCGACGCGTAGCCTCATCGTGTACCCCTCCATGCGCCTGCTCGGATGGCTGTAGTGGGGTCGGATGACAGACCACTCTGCCGGAGAGCGCCTCACCCGAATTCGGGATCAGCCCGCGAGGGTTCGTTCGTCAGGGCGCGAAACTTCACCGCACGAGACAGGCGATCAGGCGTTGACGACGAGTGTGAGTCTTTTCGGGCGACTGCGATCGGCGCGCAGCCTGGTGGAAGACGCACGAGCGTGAGGCCGTGCTCTGCCCGGCGCGAGTCGCACGCGTGGGCTCCTCCCGGCCTTGACCGTTGGTGCGGCGTCCCTCGCGGCGGATCGCGCGAGCTGCCGCGAGCGCGCTGCGCACGCGGACCACGAGTCGACGCCTCCCTGCCGCGTGCGACCGGAACCTGCCGAGCCTGCGTGGCGACCGCCGCGCGGCGGTCGGCCCGCCTGCCTCGCCGCCGGGCCCGGCGAGAGCCGGTGTGAGCCCCTGCCGCGTTCGCCGTCGGTGAGGCATACTGCGCGAGTCCGGAATGCGCTCCGAAGTCGTGCAGAACCTCCTCGTCCTCCTGGCGGGAGCGGCCCTCCTCAACGCCGTGTTCGCGGCGGCGCTGTGGCGGAGCACGCGCGACGCGCTGTTCCGGATGCTCTTCGTCGCGTGGGCGACGGTCATCCTGTCGGCGCTGCTCCAGAGCGCGCTCACCCACAACCACCTCATCGTCACCATCGGCTTCGCCTCGGTCTTCATCAACAACGCGGCGTTCGCCCAGCTCCTCGCCGCGGTGGCCGAGGTGACGGTGCCGTGGCGCAGGCTCGTCCTGCTGCTGGCGGCGGGACTCGCCGCCTCGGCCCTCGTCGCGGCGGCGGGAGGATCGTTCGTCCTCGTCTCGGCGCCCACAGCGCTCGCGGTCGCCGCGCCCACCGTGGCGGTCGGCTTCAAGGTCTTCCGCGACCGCTGGTCCACGCTCCACGCGCAGGGGCGCGCGCTCGCGCTCTCCTGCATCCTCTTCTCGGTCCACAACCTCGACTTCGTCTTCCTGCGCGAGCGGGAGGCGCTCGCGCCGGTCGGGTTCACCCTGGCGTTCCTGGTGATCTTCGCGATCTCGATCAGCGCGCCCGCGGCGCTGCTCGAGATGGTCACGAAGCGCCAGGCGCGCCTCGCCGCCCAGCTCGAGATCGCGCGCACCCTCCAGGCGCGGCTCGCGCCCACGGACGCCCGGCTCGATCGCCTGGAGTTCGCCTGCCACATGCGGCAGGCCGACTCGGTCGGCGGGGACTACCTGCAGCACTTCAAGACGGGGAGCAGCGAGTGGTTCTTCGCGGCGGACGTCGTCGGCCACGGCTTCCACGCGGGGCTGCTCGCGCTCATGGCCCACAGCGCGCTCTCGTCGATCATCGAGGCCCGCCCCGAGATCACCCCCCGCGAGCTGAACCAGCTCGTGAACCGGGTGCTGTGGCGGAACCTCGCCCAGCTCGAGGACCGCCGCTACATGACGATCGTGGCGATGCGGCGCGACGACCGGGACGGGCGGCTCGTGGTGAGCGGGTGTCACGCGGACCTGCTCGTTTACCGCGCCCGCTCGCGCGAGGTGCAGACGCTCGCCCTCGAGCACTTCCCGCTGGGCGTCGGCTTCACGCCGGACCTGGCCCTCGAGACCATCGGCGACGCCACCCTCGAGCTCAGGCCGGGAGACCTGGTGTTCGTCGCCACCGACGGGGTGTTCGAGGCGCCGCGCCTCGGCCGGCACGAGCTCGGGCTGTTCGGCGCCGAGCGCGTGGGCGAGCTCTTGTCCGCGTGCGGCGCCGAGCCGCTGTCCGAGATTCGCCGGCGGCTGGTGGAGCAGCTCGACGACTTCACGGGCCGGCGCTACGCCGACGACGTGGCGTTCTTCATGCTGCGCGCGCGCCCCGAGGGAGCGCTGGCGTGAAGCTGAGGCTCGAGATCGCCGCGCGCTCCGCCGACGTGCTGCGCTGCAGGCAGCTCGTGGGCGAGGTGTACCACCGCCGCTACGGCGTGGTGTTCTCGAGCGACACCTACGACCTCGACCGGAAGATCGAGCCCTGGCCGCACCGCTTCCTGATGGGGTTCGTCCGCGACGAGCTCGCGGCCGTGTCCGGGCTGTACGTGCGGAACACCTACGTCGAGCGCTTCGGGCTGGTGGACGACGACGAGGTCCGCGCCCGGCTGCGCGAGGCGGGCGTGGACGGAGAGTACGAGCCCGCCGAGCGGCGCGAGCTGACGAAGCTCGTCATCGCCCCGCGGCTGCTCAACTCGGGGCTCGGCCCGCTGTTCATCGCGTTCGCCCACGCGCGGGCGTTCGTAGAGCTCGACGCCCCGCGACCGCCGCTCGTCACCTTCTGCGTCGTGCGATCGATGAAGCGCCTGGTCGAGCGGCACGGGATCCGCACGCGACACCTGAAGCCGTTTCCCCACTACAAGGTCCACGAACACTACCGGTCGGAGCGGAACCCGATGGACAGCTACCTCGTCATCCCGCACCTCGACGTACCGGCCGCCTTCCGCGACCTGCGCATTCCGGGCGAGCACGCGCTCGGCCCGTGGCTGGGAGACGAGCGATGAGCAACCTCACCGTCCTCGGCGCGTTCCACGAGGCCCCCGCCCAGCCGCTCAGCGCCATCGAGATGGAGGTGGTGCCGATAGACCTGGTGACCGAGTGGAGACGATGCGGCATGATCGCCGACTTCATGGCCGACTACATGGTGTACGGGTTCGAGCGGCGCGAGACGGCACGCAGCGTCCTCTCGACCGTCATGAACGAGCTCGTCGAGAACGCCGCCAAGTTCAGCGCCGACGCGCGGACGCCGGCGCGCGCCTCGATCCGCAATCACGGCGAGGTCGTGCTGCTCGAGATCCGGAACGAGGCGAGCGACAAGCACGTCGCGAGCCTGAAGGAGCTGCTCCCGGTGCTCGCGCACGACGACGCGACCGCCGTGTTCCGGCAGCGGCTGCAGGACCGGCGGGGCCTCGGCCTCGCGCTGCTCGCGCGAGACTACCGGGCGACCGTCGGGGCCACCGTGGAGCCCGCCGACGCCGGAGGGAAAGCCACGGTCTGCCTGCGGGTGGCCATGAGCGCGGCGGAGGTGGAGCAGCGATGAAGGCGCCACGCCCGGACTACTCGGTGGACGCGGGGCAGTCGCCCGGGACCTGGCTCTTGCGCGGGGTGATGCGCCTCGAGTCGCCCGAGGCCTACGCGCGGGCGTTCGAGCCCATCGTCGCCTCGCTCACGAAGCTCCCCGCGATCTCCCTCGATCTCTCGCAGGTGGTGTTCCTGAACAGCTCCGGCATCCGCGCGCTCGCAGACGTGCTGCTGCTCGCGCGCGAGAAGCGCTGTCAGGTCACGCTCTTCGGGAGCGCCGCGGTCCCGTGGCAGAAGAAGCTCGCGAGCTCGCTCACGGCCCTCTTCCCCGAGTTCGTGATGCGCGTCGACCGCTGAAGCGGTCGCGCCGCCCGCGCGCGAGCGGTCGACTACTCGAGCAGCGACGTCGGCGAGACGGCCAGGGCCTTGGCGAGGCTCTCGAGCGTCTCGAGCGGCGGCGTCCGCTGCCCGCGCTCGAGCATCGAGATGTAGGACACCGAGAGCCGCGCCTTCCCGGCCAGGGCCTCCTGCGAGAGCTTGCGGCGGAGACGTTCGCTCTTGAGGTTCAGGGCGAACTTGTCGGCGAGACGCGGCATGAGGAGCTCCTGAGTTGAAGTTGCGGAAACCGCAACATGGGTTGCGAGAACGGCACGATCCCACACTACCACTCAGCGTGCGGCTTCACCAGACCGTGCGTGTACGTTACTTGCGGGACCGCGCGGCGGGGAACGGGACGTCGTACCGCGCGAGGAGGCGGCGCAGCGAGAAGTAGGAGACCCCGAGCGCCTTCGCGAGGCCGCGGGGGTCGCGGGCGAAGAAGCGGGTCGCGGCGAGCAGATAGCGGCGCGCGGCCTCGCGGAACGGCAGGACGTCCTCGCGCGAGCGGAGCGGCCACAGCCCGGGCATCGTGCCGACGAGCTCCCCCGCGAGCTGCGCCAGCCTGCCACGCGCCTCCTCCACGTCCGCCTCGTTCTGCTCGATCGTGTGCGTGAGCCGCCGGCGCTCGACCGCGAGATCCACGGCGTGGCCGAGCGCGGCGCTCGACTCGTCGTGGCAGTCGAAGAAGAAGTCCGCGCCCGCCATCACGGCGGCCATGGCATCCGAGGCCCCCGCCGCCGTCGCGTACGCCAGGATCGCGAGGCGCTCGTGGGATTCGCGCAGCTCGCGGATCGTCTCGAGCCCCGGTCCCTTGGGCAGCTCGAGGTTCACCATGGCGATGGTGGCCCCGGCAGCGCGCTTCAGCGACTCGGCGCCGCTCGAGGCCGTGAGGAGCTTGAACCGCGGGTGAGCGCCGGGCTGGCCCGGTCGCGGGCTCCCCCTGACCTCTGCGAGCCGCTCGCGGATCATGCGGCGGTGCGCATCGTCGGGGGCTACGAGCAGGAGCACGTCGTCGAACGCGTCGGGAAGATCCCTGCGGATCGCGCACATCGCGCCTCGTCTACCACGTCCCGTCCCCGGTGACGGCGTCCAATCGTCTGCCGCGGCCGTACACTGGCTCGCACACCCAACGGGAGGCACAGCGCATGCCCAGCCACCATCAGTTCGAGCTTCTGGACCGCGTGCATTCACTGCGAGGACGCCCGCCCCCCGCGCCCGCCGCCGGAGGCCCGCCGCCCGAGCCGGACGAGGTCCTGCGCCCGGGCGCCGAGGCGGACTCCTGGCGGCCGGAGGCGTTCCCCGCCGGCGATCCGGCGGCGCGCCTGCGGCTCGCCGCGCGCGTGGTGGAGGAAGGCCTCACGGTCCACGACACCCTCCGCGAGCAGCTCGTCGAGCTCCTCGAGACGCGCGAGCCGGCGCTCGAGCTCGGGCCGGAGGCGCTCTCCGAGCGGATGGGCGCCCATCTCCAGGGGCTGCCGCTCGCGTACCACGGCACCTGGTTCCTCTACCCGTGGTCCAGGCGGGTGGTGCGTGTGCTCCCGGAGCCCGAGTTCCGGGAGCTACGCTCGAGCCGGAACCGGAACAAGATCTCCTCCGAGGAGCAGGAGCGGCTCCGCGCGGTCCGGCTCGGGGTCGTCGGCCTGTCGGTGGGGAGCGCGAGCGCCATCGCCCTCGCCATGGAGCAGGTCGGCGGGGAGCTCTACCTCGCGGACCACGACCGGCTCAGCCTCTCGAACTTGAACCGGCTGCGCGCGGGCGTCCACGAGCTCGGGGTCCCGAAGGCGGTCCTCACCGCGCGCGCCATCGCCGAGCTCGACCCGTACCTGCGCGTGTGGCCGTTCCTGGACGGGATCACCGATGCGAACATGGACCGGTTCCTCCGGCCCGACGGGCGTCCGCTCGACCTCCTCGTGGAGGAGTGCGACGACCTCTACGTGAAGGTGCGGGTCCGGGAGGCGGCGCGGGCGCTGCGCATCCCCGTGCTCATGGAGACGAGCGACCGCGGCCTCCTCGACGTCGAGCGCTTCGACCTCGAGCCCGAGCGTCCCATCCTCCACGGCCTCGTCGGCGCGCTCGACGCCGAGGAGCTCCGCGGGCTCGACACCTCCGAGAAGGTGCCGATCGTGCTCCGCATCCTCGGCGAGCGGTCCATCTCGCCGCGCCTCGCGGCCTCGCTCGTCGAGGTGAAGGCGACGCTCAAGACCTGGCCGCAGCTCGCCTCGGCCGTGTCGCTCGGCGCGGCGGTCGTCACCGACACCGCCCGCCGGATCGCGCTCGGCGAGCTCAGGTCGTCGGGGCGGTTCTACGTGGACCTCGGCGAGCTCGTGCGCGACGGGGCGGGGGCGGTGCAGCCCCTCCTGGCGGAGCCTGTGCCCGCTCCGGCCGCGACGCTCGAGGAGGCGCGTGCGGCGCCCCCGGCCGCGGCCGTCGCCCCGGCGGCGGTCCGGGCGGGCGCGGCGCTCGACACGCAGCGAATCCGGGCGCTCGTGGAGCTCGCCACGCTCGCGCCCTCGGGCGGGAACTGCCAGCCGTGGCGGTTCTCGTGGGACGGCAAGCGCCTCCGCCTCCTCCACGACGCCGCCCGCTCCCGGTCCTTCCTCGATTACCGCGACCTCGCGAGCTGGCTCGCCTTCGGCGCCGCCGTGGAGAACATCGCGCTCGCCTCGGCGGCGATGGGGCTCGACATGGCGGTCGACCTCGCCCCGGATCCGCGCGAGCCCGCGCTCGTGTGCGACCTCCGCTTCGCGGCCTCGCGCGCGCCGGCCCCGGCGAGCGTCCTCTCCCTCGCGGCGGCGATCCCGGACCGCGCCACGAACCGGAAGCTCGGCCCGCGCGCGCCGCTCGCCCGGGAGGCGCGCGACCTGCTCCTCCGCGCCGCGGCGGACGTCTCCGGCGCGGCGCTGCACCTCGTCGAGGACTCGGAGCGGCTCAGCGAGCTCGGCGAGGTGCTGGGGCGCGGGGACCGGCTCCGCTTCCTCTCCCGCACCATGCACCGCGAGATGATGGGCGAGCTGCGCTGGAGCGCCGACGAGGTGCGCAGGGGCGACGGGCTGGACGTCGCCACGCTCGAGCTCTCCGGCGCGGACCTGGCCGGTCTCCGCGTGATGTCCTCCTGGCCCGCCATGGAGCTCGTCGGCCGGCTCGGCGGGGGGCGCGCGCTCGAGAAGCCGGCGGCGAAGGCCATGGCGGCGGCGAGCGCCGCGGGGCTCGTGTCCGTGGCGGGCCGCACGCGCGAGGCCTACTTCGCGGGCGGCCGCGCCATGCAGCGCGTGTGGCTCCAGGCGACTGCCCTCGGGCTCGCGTTCCAGCCCATGACGCCGCTCACGTACCTCTTCGCGCGGCTCGAGCTCGGCGACGGCGAGGGCCTCGCGCCGCCGGAGGTCGCCACGCTGCGCGCGCTGCGGGGTCGCCTCGCCTCGGTCTTCCCGGAGGCCTCGGGCCGGGGAGAGCCGATGCTGTTCCGCCTCGCCGTCGCGCCACCCCCCGCCGCGCGGGCGCTCCGCCGTCCCCTCGCCGAGGTGCTCGAAATCGATCCGCGCGCGTCCGACTCGCGGGCGGGTCCGCTGCGGGCCGGACCGTCCCTCCACGCTCCGACGCGCCGGCGAGCGGGGTGAGCCCTCGCGCCCGCCGCGGTGGCCTCGCGAGCGCCGTCTCCGAGGTCGCCCCGGCGCTGCGTGGCGAAAGGCGTCCGGCGTCTCTGCGGGACCGCTTCACCGGGCGCCGGCGCTGTACACCGCCGGGCGAAGCCCGCCGGTGCGCGGCAGCCGGACGGTGAAGCGGGTCGGGCGGCCCGGGCCCGACGCGACGTCCACCCGGCCGCCGTGCGCCTCGACGATGGTCCGGACGATGAAGAGCCCCAGGCCGAGCCCGTCGGCGCCGGCCTGGCGGACGTCGCCGCGCCGGAACGGCTCGAAGATGGCGCGCGTCGCCTCGGGCGGGATGGGCGGGCCGTCGTTCTCGACCTCCACGCGCACCGCGTCGGCCTCGCCGGCGGCGCGCAGGCGCACCGGCGTGCCCGCCGGCTGGTACTGGAGCGCGTTCGAGACGAGGTTCGCGATCGCCTGCTGGAGCCGGTCGGGGTCCCACGCGCCGGAGAGGTTCCCGTCGAGGGAGAGCGCGACCGCGTCGGGTCCGTGCCGGAGCGCCGCCTCGTCCACCACCGGGCGGCAGACCTCGCGCAGGTCCATCGCGCGCGGGGCGAGCGGGATGCCGCCGGCGTCGCGCACGCGCGTGAAGTCGAGCAGGTCGCCGATCATCCGGGCCATGCGGCGCGAGCTCGACAGGATGCGGGCGAGCGTGCGCGCCTCCGCCGGCGGCAGCGTCCGCTGCGAGAGCAGCGTCGCGCCGGCCTCGATGGCGGACAGCGGCGTGCGCAGGTCGTGGCCGACGATGCCGAGGATCCGCGCCTGCACCTCGAGGGCGACGCGCCGCTCGCGCTCGCGCTCCTCGTGCGCGCGCAGGGCCTGGCGGACGCTCCGCGCGGCGAGCAGGAGCACCGCGGCGAGCGCGAGGTTCGCGACGAGGAACACCGCGTCGCCGAGGGCGGTCTTGCCCGACCAGGCGCGCTCGCGCTGCTCGAGCGCGCCGACCTCGAGCGCCACGAGCTCGCCGCGGGCGTGCTCCATGTCGTCGAGGAGGTGAGGGTCGGTGGTGGGGTGCCAGGAGGCGCCGGTGAGGAGCGCGGCGTCGTGGGCGCGCCGCTCCTCGGCCATGGCCGCGAGCGCGGCGTCGACCCGCCCGACGAGCGCGTCGGTGGGCGCGCGCCGCTGCGGCTCCCGTGACGCCCGCTGGGTGAGCGACGCGAGCTCGACGCGGATCGCGGCCACCGCCCGCTCGTGCCGGGCGAGCTCGGCGGGGCCGCGCACGAGCAGATAGCCGCGGTGGCTGCTCTCGGCCTCGCGGACGGCGGCGTCCAGCCGCTCGAGGGCGAGCACCGCGTCGGTCGACTCGGCGGCGCGCGCGGCGTTCTCCTGACGCGACTTCGCGACCGCCAGGTACACCCCCACCGCCACGACGATGGCGAGGATGGCGGCGACGAAGCCGGTCACCGGACGAGCGGGCACGCAGCTAGGCAACCCGGCGAGCGGGCGGGCTCTTCCCTCTCATACGGGGAGGCGACGGGGTGCGTCTTCGCCCCACGTCGCCTCCTCCCAGGCGGGTCGCTCGCTAGAGCCGCTCCGGCGCGGGGTGCCCCGGCGCGGGCGCGCCGCCGGGCGGGCCCCCCGCGACGTCGGTGAAGAGGGGGCTCTCGGGGAGCGCGGCGGGGAGCGGCCGCGTCCGGGCGCGCACGCCGCGCCAGGCGAGGATGACGACCGGGAGCACGCCGCCCACGATGAAGAGCGCATCGCCGGGGAGGCGCGCCCACTCGAACCACGTCAGCGGCCGCGCGGTGAGGAACTCGAGCGCGCGCGCCTCCCAGTAGCCCACCGTGACCGAGCGGTGAAGCTGCAGGACGCCGATGGGGAAGAGCGTCGCGAACACCATCCAGCCCAGGCCGACGTTGAGCGACCAGAAGCTCACCGCCGCGAGCCGGTCCGACCAGCGCTCCGGCGGGACGAGGTAGCGGAGCCCGAACAGCGCGAGCCCCACCGCGAGCATGCCGTAGACGCCCATCATCGCCGCGTGGCCGTGGTTCGCGGTGAGGGCCGTGCCGATCTGGTAGTAGCTCACGATGGGCAGGTTGATGAGGAAGCCGAAGATCCCGGCGCCGACGAAGTTCCAGAACCCCACCGAGGCGAGGAACGCGACGGCCCAGCGATGCGGGAACCGCACGGCGCCCGCCTGCTGCTCGCGGCCCAGGGAGAGGAAGCTCCACGCCTCGAAGGTGAGGAGGGTGAGCGGGATGACCTCCGCCGCGGAGAAGAACGCGCCGAGCGCCATGTGCTCCGCGGGCTCGCCCGAGAAGTAGACGTGGTGCATGGTGCCGACCACGCCCCCCACCGAGTAGAGGATGATCTCGAGGTAGATGAGCCGGAGCGCGATCCGCTCGGCGACCACCCCGAGCAGCACGAACAGGTAGGCGACGACGACCGTGGTGAAGAGCTCGAGGAAGTCCTCGACCCACAGGTGCACCACCCAGAAGCGCCAGTAGTCGGTGACCGTGAAGTGGCCGCGCGGGTGGGCGAGCAGCCCGACCGCATAGAAAGCGGGGATCGCGAGCGCGGCGAAGAAGAACAGCCAGGGCATGTTGCCGAGGTGCTCGCGCGCGAGGCGAGGGCGCAGCGCCCGGAACAGGATCGCCACCCAGGCGAAGAGCCCGAGGATGAGCAGCACCTGCCAGAAGCGGCCGAGCTCCAGGTACTCGAAGCCCTGGTTCCCGAACCAGATGCTCCGCGTCCAGCCGTGGATCCCGGCGAGCTCGCCGATCATGCTCCCCACCACCACCACCGCCAGCGCGCCGAGCAGCGCGAAGGCGAGCGCGCGCTGCCCGGGCGGCTCGCGCCCGGCGATCATGGGCGCGAGGAAGATGCCGGCGGCGAGGTAGCTCGTCGCCACCCAGAAGATCGCGAGCTGCAGGTGCCAGCTCCGCACGACGTTGAAGGGGAGCAGCGCGGCGAGGTCCACGCCGAAGAAGTTCGAGAGCTCGGCGCGGTAGTGCTGCGTCGCCCCGCCCACCAGCGTCTGCAGGAGGAAGAGCAGCGCCATGACGAGGAAGAACCAGCCGGTCGCGCGCTGCGAGGGCGTGAGCGGCACCTCCTCGGGGCGGCGGAAGGTGAGCGTCTGCGACTCGCGCCCCTGCCAGCCGAGGAACCGCCAGCGGCCGAAGGCGGCGAAGAGGAGCCCGGTCCCCGCGAGGAGGGCGATGAGCGAGAGCACGCTCCACACCACCATCGGGCCGGTCGGCACGTTCTGGACGAGGGGCTCGGGAGGCCAGTTGTTGGTGTACGAATAGTCCTGGCCGGGGCGCCGGGCGGCGGCCGCCCAGGCGCTCCAGGCGAAGAACGCGGTGAGCAGCCGGACGTCCTCCGGCCCCGAGACGACGTCTCGCGCGAGCCCGGTCCGCGCGCTCGGCTGGGCGAAGAACGCCGCGAGCTCTTCGCGGTAGTGCTCGAAGGCGAGCGCCTGACCCTCGGTGAAGCGGAGCGTGTCGCTCGCCGGGTCGTAGCGGTTCGTCTGCAGCTCGGCCCAGGTCTTCGGGCCGCCCGCCCGCTCCGGCTCGCCGTTGCGGCGCGCCATGAAGCGGGCGGTGCGCCGGAGGTAGTCGGCGGTGAAGTCCGGCCCGAGGTAGCCGCCGTGGCCGAAGACCGAGCCGTACGACATGAGGCCCCGTCCCAGGAAGAGCTCCTGCCCCGAGAGGACGTCGTCCCGCGTGAAGACCACCCGCCCCGCCGGGCCGACGACCCGCTCCGGGATGGGCGGCGTCGCCGTGTAGGTCCGGTAGGCGAGCACCCCGAGGATGCCGAAGCCGACGAGCATGACGAGCAGCGCGGCCTGCAGCCAGCCGCGCGACACGAGGAGCTGCCTGCGCATGAACCCTCCAGCGTTCGAGCCTCGCCAAGGGTGGAGATAACGCGCGCGGAGGACAACACGACACCCTCCGTGGAGGCTTCACCGAACGTCATCGACCGACCCGTGGGTGCGGCCCGGCTCCTCGTGCGGCGGCGCTGGCCCTCGCCGGACAGGGGGGCGGGCGCCGGCGCGAGCCGGGCGGGATACTGCGCGCCCTCCTCGGCGCTCACCTCGGCCGTCCGGCCGCGACGCGCGGGACCACGGCGGCCCGCCGCGCGCGGGGGCGCGCTCCTCCCCGGCCGCGCTCGACGGTGGCCCAGGCGAGCGCGCCGCCCACGCCGCAGAGGGCCGCGGAGATCGCCATGGCGCGCTGGAAACCCTCTGTGAGCTGGCCGGAGGCGACGTCCGCCGGGGCGATGCCGGCGGCGAGGGGCAGCACCGCCACGGCGAGGAGACCGGCCGCGCGCGCGACGGCGTTGTTCACGCCCGAGGCGACGCCAGCCCGCTCCGCCTCGACGGCGGAGAGCGCCGCCGCGGTGAGCGGGGCGACCGCGAGGCCGAGCCCCACGCCGAGCGTCGCCACGCCCGGGAGGACGCCCCCGAGGTAGCTCACGCCCGGCACGGCCCGGGCGAGGAGCGCGAGACCGAGCCCCGCGACGAGCGCGCCCGACGCCATGAGCGGGCGGTTCCCGACGCGCCCCGCGAGCCGGCCCGACCACGGCGAGAGCACGAGGAGGCAGGCGGTGAGCGGGAGGAGCGCCGCGCCGGAGGCGAGCGGCGACCAGCCCAGGCTCCGCTGGAGCTGGAGCATGAGGAGGAAGGTCGCGCCGCCGAGCCCGAAGTAGAGCGCGAGCGTGGCCGCGTTCGCCCCGGTGAACTGGAGGGAGCGGAAGAGCGACAGGGGGAGCATGGCCGACGGACGGCGCTCCACGAGGACGAACGCGACGAGCGCGAGGGATCCCGCGAGCGCAGCCACCGTCACCCGTCCGCCGCCGCCCTCGCCGGTCGCCTCGATGAGCGCGTAGGTGACCGCGCCGAGCCCGAGGGCGGCGAGGACCGCGCCCGCGACGTCGAGCCGGCGCGCCACGGGCGCGCGGGACTCCGGGACGAAGCGCACCGCCGCCCAGATGCCGAGCGCGGCGATCGGGAGGTTCACGAGGAAGACGGCGCGCCAGGACACGGCCTCGGCGAGCCAGCCGCCGAGGAGCGGCCCGAACGCGGTCGTCACGCCGGAGAGGCCCGCCCAGGCCCCGATGGCGCGCCCCTGCTCCTCCGGCGCGAAGCAGCTCCGCAGCAGGGCGAGGCTCCCGGGCACGAGCAGCGCCGCGCCCACCCCCTGCACCGCCCGGAACAAGACGAGCGCGCCGGCGTTCGGGGCGACGCCGCAGAGGAGCGAGGCGACCGCGAACCAGGCGAGCCCGATGGTGAACACGCGGCGGCGCCCGTAGCGATCGCCGAGGGCGCCGCCGGGGAGGAGGAGCGCGGAGAGGGTGAGCAGGTAGCCGTCGAGCGTCCACTGCAGCGCCGAGAGGCCCGCGCCGAGCTCCCGGCCGAGGACCGAAAGGATCACGTTCACCACGGTCGAGTCGAGGAACGCGAGCCCCGAGCCGAGGATCGCCACGAGGAGCACGCCCCTCCCCGCCCGGCTGCCGTAGCGCACCGTCTCCCGCACCCCGCGAACCTTAAGGCGGCGCAGCGCCGGGGGCCGGGCTTCGGCGGGCCGCGCCGCGTCGAGTGGCCTCAAGCGCGGGAGCGCGCAGCGGACGCGCGACGTGGGGCGCTCCATGGGCCGCAGCCCCTTGGCCCGAGCGCCCGCGCCACTTCAGCCGCGCTCGTAGCGGCGCAGTGCCGGTGCCACGAGCGCGGTGACGAGCGCGGCGGCGATGCAGAGGAGGCCGCCCGAGGCGACCGAGAGGCGCGGCCCGAACGCGCGCGCGACCGCGCCCGCCTCCACCTCGCCGAGCTGCGGCCCGCCCATGAAGAAGATCATGTTGATGGAGCCCATCCGCCCGCGGAGCGCGTCCGGGGTGAGGAGCTGGCGAAGCGTCTGGCGGATGACGGTGCTCACCGTGTCGGCGGCGCCCGCCGCCGCCAGCGCAGCGAGCGAGAGCGGGAAGGAGCGCGAGGCGCCGAACACCGCGATGGCGCCGCCGTAGGCGCCGACCGCCCACAGCACCGCGCGCCCCTCGCGCCGCGGGAGCGAGCGGGTGGCGAGGAACGCGCCCGCGAGGGCCGCGCCGGCGGGCTGCGCGGCGTAGAGGACCCCGAGGCCGCGAGGGCCGACGCGGAGGAGCTGGTCCGCGAAGATGGGCATGAGCAGCATCGAGCCGCCGAAGAACGTCGCGAAGAAGTCGAGCAGCATCGTCGTGCGGATGACCGGGGCGCGGCGCAGGAAGGCGAGGCCCTCCTTCACGGCGCCGAGCCCGAGCGGAGTCGCGCGCGGCGGCGCGCGGTGGCGCATGACGAGGAGCGCGCCGATCACGGCGAGGAACGAGGCCGCGTCGAGCGCGTACAGCGTGACCACGCCGCCCCAGGCGAGGAGCACGCCCCCGAGCGCGGGGCCCACGACGTTCGCCACCTGCCAGCCCGTGAACGCGAGCGAGAGCGCGCCGGAGAGGTGCTCGGGCGGCACGAGGAGCGGCACGAGCGCCTGCCGCGCCGGGTTGTCGAAGGCGATGGCCGCCGCGCCGACCGCCACGAGGCCGTAGAGGAGGCCGGGCGTCGCGAGGCCGAGGTGGCTCGTCACCGCGAGCGTGACGGACACCGAGGCGAGCAGCGTCTGGGTGACGAGCATGAGCCGGCGGCGGTCGACCGCGTCCGCCACGACCCCGCCGCCGAGCGCGAAGGCGATGACCGGAGCGACGCGGAAGAAGCCGAGGAGCCCGAGCGCGAGCGGCGAGCGGGTGAGCACGTAGAGCTGCCAGACGATGGCGACGTGCTGCATCTGCGTGCCCGTGGTCGAGACGACCTGGCCGAAGAGGAGGTTCCTGAAGTCGCGGGAGCGGAGGGCCGCCGGGAGCGCAGGCACGCGCGGAGGAGAGCACGGGCGGGCCTGCCTGTCGATCCGGCGGCCCCTCCCTCCGGCGGCCCGCGCCGTCACTCGCCCGCGCGGGCGGCGAGCCAGGCGTTCGCGTCTGCGAGGCTCTCCTCGGAGATCGTGTGGCCGATCGGATACTCCCGGTACTCGACGCGCGTCCCGAGGAGCGGCGCGAGGAGCGCCCTCGCCTCGCGGCCGCGCTCCACGGGGATGACTGCGTCGTCCCTGCCGTGCAGCACGAGCGCCTCGAGCCGAGCGAGCGCGGGCGCGGGCGCGGCGCGGGAGAGGCTCTGCGGCAGCACGCGGCCGGAGTGAGCCACGAGGCCGCGCACGAGCTCGGGGCGCGCGAGGGCGAGCGCGTAGCTCATCACCGCGCCCTGCGAGAACCCGAACAAGAACACCCGCGCCGGATCCGCGCCGTAGGCCCCGCACAGCTCGGGGACGGCCTCCGCGAGCGCCTCGCGGCTCGCCTCGACCTCGGCCGGATCGAGCGTGGTGGGCGTCGCGCTCCGGTCGAGCACGTACCAGGCGAAGCCGGAGGGCGTCATGGCATAGGGCGCCCGCGCCGACACGACGAGGAAGCGGCGGTCGAGCCACGGCGCGAGCGCGAAGAGGTCCCGCTCGTCCGAGCCGAGCCCGTGCAGGAGGAGCAGGAGCGGCGGGTGGGAGCGGGCGGGCGCCGGCGCGCGGACGAGGTGCTCGAGCGTCACCCACAGACGCTATCCCGCTTCCGCCATCGCCGCCCGCCGGACGGCGCCGCTCGACCGGGGGCCCCGGTGGCCGCCTGTCCGACGTGCGCGCGGGCCGGCAATTCCGGCGGCGGGATGACGGCCGCCCCGCCCCGCCGTGCGCATGCTTCCGCCGGACCGAGGAGATTCCACGTGCGGCGACTCGAGACCTGGACCGCGCTGGCCATCCTGGGCGGCGCCACGGCGCTCGCCCTCTCGCGGCGCATCGGGCGCGTCCGGCTGCCCGGGAAGATCGCGTTCGTCACCGGCGGCTCGCGAGGGCTCGGCTTCCTCGTCGCGCGCGAGCTGGGGCGGCGCGGCATGCGCGTCGTCATCTGCGCCCGGGACGAGGAGGAGCTCGAGCGCGCCCGGGGCGGCCTGGCGGCCGAGGGGATCGACGTCACCGCGCTCCCCTGCGACGTCACCGACGAGGACGGGATCCAGGGGCTCGTGGCCGACGTGGAGCAGAACCTCGGCCCCATCGACGTGCTCGTGAACAACGCCGGCATCATCCAGGTCGGCCCCGTCGAGACGATGAAGACCGAGGACTACCGCCGTGCGATGGACGTGATGTTCTGGGGCGCGCTCCACGCCGCCGAGGCGGTGCTGCCCGGGATGCGGGAGCGGCGCCGCGGCACGATCGTGAACGTCACCTCCATCGGCGCCGCGGTGGGGCTCCCCCACCTCGCGCCCTACGACGCGGCCAAGTTCGCGCTGCGCGGCTGGTCGGAGGCGCTCGCGGCGGAGTCGATCCGCCACGGGGTGCGGGTCGTGACCGTCGTCCCCGGGCTCATGCGCACCGGCTCCTTCGGCCACGCGCTCGTGAAGGGGAAGCGCTACGCGGAGGCGAGCCTGTTCACGCTCGCTGCGTCGCTCCCGCTCTTGACCTCGAGCGCCGATCGCGCCGCGCGCCGGATCGTGCGGGCGATCGAGAACGACGAGCGCTTCGTCGTGGTGGGCGTGCCCGCGAAGGCGCTCCGGATCGCCCACGCGCTCTTCCCCGGCACCGTGGTCCGGACGCTGGGGGTCGTGAACCGGCTCCTCCCGCCGGCCGAGCCGGGCGCCCGCGAGGCGATCGCGCTGCCGGGCGAGCTCTTTCGCCGCGGCCTCGCGCGGTCGATCCTGACCGCGCTCGGCGATCGCGCCGCGCGCCGCTACAACGAGGAGCCGGAGCAGGCCTAGCCGCGACTCACCTGCAAAAGCGAAGGGCGACGGTGTCCCCACCGCCGCCCTTCGTCTTCGGCCGAGCCTCGAGCCGCCCTAGGGCATCGGCGCCGTCTGCCCCGCGAGGTGCAGGTTGGTGTTCCACGACAGGCCCGCGGACACGATGACCACGTCGGTCTGGAACGTGCCCGGGAAGGCGGTCGTCCCCTCCGGCGTGACCTTGTCGCGCCGGCCGTAGAAGAACGCCGCGTTCGCCGCCAGCCCGCGGTTGCCGAACGCCCAGGTGAGGCCGGTCGAGGCGCCCGTCGTGTTCGAGTCGGGGAGCGTCGGCGAGTAGGTGGTCTTGCGGAGGCCCGACTGATCGCGCATGAGCCCGAGCCGGAGGGCGAGCGTGGGGCTCACCTCCCACTCCACGCCGCCGCGGATGACGTTGCCGTTGCGGTAGTCGCGGGGCACGGAGAGGGTGAGCCCCTTGTCGCCCACGAAGGTGTCGTCGCGGTACACGACCCAGCGCGACCAGGACCACTGCAGCGTGACGAGGAGCGGCTTCGCCACGCGGTAGCCCACGCCGAGGTTGAGGAGGTTCGGGATCGTGACGTCGTGCGTGACGCCCTGGTCCTGCGTCTCCGGGCCCTCGAGGGCCGGCGGCACCTCGAAGTTGCCGTCGCCCTTCAGCGTCGCGTGCGCCTTGTGCTTGTAGTCCACGCCGATGGTGAGCGGGACGGACAGCAGAGGCTGGATCTCGGCGGAGACGTCGTAGGTGAGCGCGCCGCCCTTGGTGTCGAGCTCGCCGTAGGCGTCCGGGAAGGGCTGGATGCCCTGCTTCAGGTACTCGAACCCGTAGTACCAGACGAGCCCGCCGCCGACCCGCACCTGCGGGATGACCTCGTAGCCGGCGGTGAGGTAGGTGCCGAAGAAGCGCCGCTGCACCTCGATGATGCGCGCGCGCCCCTGCCAGTCGTCCTTCCAGAACTGGTTGCCGCCGAACGGGCTCCCGAAGCCCACGCCGACGCCGAGGCCGCGCCCGGCGAGCTTCGTGCCGAAGCCCGCGTAGACGTTGACGGGCGTGACCGGCTCGAAGCGCGTCGTGGAGCTGCCGGTGAGGCTCGTGCTCCCCGCCGGCGCGGTCCAGTCGGTCCAGATGTCGAGGAACGAGCCCGCCACCGAGACGGCGGGCCCGTCGAGCTTGGAGAGCGCGGCGGGGTTGATGAACGCGGCGCCGGCGTCGACCTGGGCGCCGACGGCCGACGAGGAGAGCGCGAGGTCGCGCGGGTTGACGTTGATGACCTCGTAGCCGCTCGCGAGCACGAGCGACGGGACGAGGAGGAGGGCCGTCAGGATCGTCTTGCGCATGGGTGGCGTCTCCTCGTCAGTCGAGCGTCACGGCGGGAGCGGGAAGGGTGCGGTCGAGCAGGAACCGGGCCGCGTCCTCGCGCACCGGACCGCCGATGGACGTGCCGCCGAAGAGCGGCGCGAAGGTGTCGAGGATGACCCCGTGGTCGACGCAGCCGCCCGCGGCGGAGCGGCTGTCGTAGAGGGTCGCGTCGATGGCCCCGAGGTCGAGGAGCAGGTCCCCGTAGGCGAGCGGGACGCCGCCGACGACCGTGGTCCGGTTCGGCACCACCGGGTCGCACTTCGAGAGCTGACCGAAGGTGGCCGTGGTCGAGGAGGCGAGCGGCCCGAGCGCGGCGAGCGGGCTCGGGAGCTTCGTCTGGACGTGCTGGGCGTAGTTGATCGGGTCGGCCGGGTCGAGGATCCACTTCGCCAGGATGAGCGTCTGGACGTAGCGGGCCGCCACCGCCGGATCGGTCGCGATCTTCGAGCGGTCGATGCCGAGCGAGAGGAAGAGCTGATCGACCGCCGCCTTGAACGCCGGAGCGTTCGTGAAGATGTCGGTGAGCGTGCCGCCCGGCGAGGAGAGCACCGCGCGCGAGACGCGCGGGTTCGTGGCGGCGATCTCCGTGCCGTTGATCCCGCCGAGCGAGAGGCCCTCGAGGTAGACGCGCGTCGGGTCGATCCCGACGCCGTGGCCCGCGAGCGCGGCCGCGAGCGCGTTCACCTGCGGCTGCGGGAAGCCGCTTCCGGGCGGTGGCCGGGCGGCGGCGAGGATGAGGGCGGCGTGGTCGAAGAGGTCCTGCCGGATGCCGTCCCGGATGCGGAAGAAGTTGCCCGAGATGAAGTAGTTCCCGGAGGCCTCGGTGGTGAAGTCGTTGCCGAGACGCAGGTGCCCCGTCGTGCAGGTGCCCGGCGCGACCGCGTCACCCTGGCCGGCGCGCGCGGCGTCGGGCGTGCACACGCCGTCGGCGGTGCCGTCGGTCGTGCAGTCGGAGTTCTGCGAGCAGAAGGCGCGATCGCCGTGGTAGGGCGCGTCCGTGGCGATGACCACGAAGCCCTTCGCGGCCAGGGACTCGGCGACGCCCAGCATCTGCAGCCGCCCGCCGTTCAGCCCGTGGTGCCACACGACGAGGGGCGCGACGCAGGGCGGCGCGCCGCACTTCGGCACGGCCACCGTCGCCGAGAGCTGGACGGGCGTCCACGCGCTCGGGTCGGGATTCAGCGCGCCGTTCGCCGGGTTGATGGCGTCGAGGCTCACGAAGCGGGCGTCGAGGAACGCGGCCACGCTCGGGAACAGCGCCGCCTGCTGCGCGGCCGTGATGCCGAAGCTCGCGAGGTCGAGGGGCGCCGCCGCCACCGTGGTGAACGCGGCGTTGTCCGCCATGTTGCCGTCGCCGTTCGGATCGTACGGCGCCGCGGAGAGCTTGACGCTCACGTCGGTCACGGTCTGGGTGGTGACCGTGTAGGCGAGGACGACGTGGTCGCGGGTGAGCGAGGCGTCGCCGGAGAGCGCGCCGAGGTTGTCGAGCAGCGGCGCGAGCCCGGTCCGGAGCGCCTGCAGGCCGCCGGCGTCAGCGTCGCTCACGCCGGGGATCTGCGACTTGCCGTCCACGACGAGGGGGTTCTGGAACCCGAACACGATCTCGGCGAGCGTGCTGCGCACGAGGGCCGCGTCCTGCGTGTCCTTGACGCGATCGGTGACGATGACGGCGTAGCGGGTCTTCTGCTTGAGCGGCGGGACGTAGACGATCCCGGCGGGCGTCGGCGTGGGGACCGGAATTCCGGGCTGGAGCCCGAGCGTCGTCGTGACGCTCGTCCCCTGCACGTCGCGGTTCAGCGCGGGCGGCTGCGTGAGGTACTCCGCCGAGCCGGGCGCCCCGGCGCCGAGCGCGGCGGCGACGTCGCGCATGCGGCGGGGGGTCCCGCCGGCGGGCAGCTCGAAGACGAGGACGCTGTTCGCGTTCACGGTCGCGGCCTTCACCGGCGCCGTCAGCGGGACGAGCATCATGCCCGTCGTCGAGAAGCCGTCGAGGGTGGCGAGGCCGGCCGCAGCGGGCCCGAAGGCGGGGTTGTTGCGCACCTTGCCGGAGGCGGGGTCGAGGAGGAAGTCGGACGGGAAGGGGATCTGGCCCGAGCCGCTGTCGGTCAGCGGGCTCGCCGTCGAGGGCTGCGTCCCGAAGGTCTGGACGCTCGCGAGCTCCTGGTGGGGGAAGACCGTGTCCACCGCGGCGAACGCGGAGAGCTGGCCCGGCACGCTCGACGCCTGCCACAGGACGGTGAGGCCGGAGGGCGTCTGCGTCTCGACGGGCTTCCACCCCACGGAGCCCGCGTAGAGCGCCTGGAGCGAGCTGAGCTGCTGCACCTGCGCCGGCGTGAGCCCGGGCGGCTGGTTCTCGTGGCTCGTGAGGTCGACCCCCTGGGCGACGAGGGCGATGGCCGTGTCGGCCGCCACGGCGCGGCCGTCGGTCGTCTTCACGCCGTGCTCACCGCCGCGCAGCGCGGCGACGTAGCGCCCCGGCGCCCAGCGGCGGCTGCCGGCGGCGTCCGCGACCTTGCGGAGGGCGAGCACGCCGTTCGCGTACCCGCCCACCTCGACGGGGATCCGCTCGGCGGCGCCGGCGGTGATCTTCAGCACCGCGACGGTGCTCTCGTTCACCGTCTTGAGGTCCAGGCTCGGGGGGGTCGCGGAGCGCGAGTAGGTCCCGTCGTCGACGTTCCGGGTGGAGGTGTGGAACGGGACGGTGATCGCGACCTCCTGGTCGCTCGGGAAGCCGCCTTTCACCACGAACGACTGGAGCAGCTCCTTCTGGAGCCCTGCCGGCAGCGTGGGGGCGCTCTGGAGGGCGAGGTCGTTGGGAAGCGGGATGGCGGGGGGAGAGAAGGACGCGAAGACCAGCACGTCGGGCGGTCCGTTCTGCTCGACCGACTGCGTGCAGGCGGCCGCCAGAACCGCGGCGGCCAGAATCGTGGCGCGGCGATGGAACATCGATGTCTCCTCGTGACGCGGACGGGGAGTAGAGAAAGCTACGGGGACAAATGGACCGATTTGCGCGTCAGCCTACGTGAAGTCAAGAAAGAGCGCCCGGCGCGCCGCGTCATCCTCGGCGCGAACGCGAGGCGGCGCGCGCACGGGAGCTCTCGGCCCTCGGTCGCGAGGAAAGACCTGAGCGCGAGCGGCTCCGACGCTCACGTGATCGAGTGGCGCGCGCCCTTCGACAGGACGCGCGCCACCCAAGAGGAGCGGTCAGAATGAGTAACGCGCCTGCGCGCTCGCAATCCAGACGTTGGCGTCGTACGAGCCGACGAGAGCGCCGCGCGGCGAGGGCTGGAAGCCCGTCGGCGGGTTCGGGTCGACGTTCGGGAGGTTGCTGCTCGCCTCCTTGATGAACAGGTACGCGCCGCCGACGTCGATGGCCGCCTGCCTCGAGAACGCCCACTGGAGGCCGGCCGCCGCCCACCAGCGATCCTCGTCGGGCAGACGCGGCGTGCGGAACTCGTCCTGGACCGGCGTCTTGTCGAAGGCGGTGCCGAGCCGGACCTTCAGCATCTGGGTCGCCTGGTAGTTCGCGCCGAGCCCGACGCGCCAGCTGTCGTCGAACTCGAGGGGCGTGCTCGAGAGCGGCGCGCCGCTCTTTCTGTAGATGGAGAGGTCCGTGATCGAGGACCAGCCCGTCCAGGTGAAGTCGGCGAGCAGCTCGAGCGCGGGGAGGACCTTCTGCGCGACCGCCACCGAGACCGTGTCCGGCATCTCGATGGTCGTCTTGACGGGGCCGTTCGGCAGCCCGGTGGCGAGCAGCGCCGGCCGGTTGCTGAAGGAGACGTCTCCCTTCACGTGGTGCTTCATCGTCGAGCGGTACGAGACCCCGACGCGCGTCTGCGTCGGCAGCTCCAGCATCGCGCCGGCGTTCCAGCCCCAGGTCCAGGTGTCGCCCGAGACCTTGGCGACGCCCTCGCAGCCGCCCGCGGCGGTGCCGCAGCCGGAGGCCGCGACCGCGGCGAGCGCCGCGGCGCCGCCGGCCGCGAAGGCGGCGGCGCTGTAGTTCACGGCGTTCGTCAGCTCGGCGTCGAGCCGCTGGTAGTTCGCGCCGGCGCCGACCGACAGCCACGGCGCGATCTTCCACGCCACCGTGGGGTTGAGGTTGATGGTCTCGACCGAGGACTTGAGGGCGTGGAAGCGGCCCACCCACCCCGAGTCCCAGTTTGTCTCGAGGCCGAACGGGACGCTCACGCCGAGGCCCGTCCAGATGAGGCCGGGGACGGTCTCGAACGAGACGTAGCCGCTCGGGACGAGCGACAGGGAGCCGCCGTCGCCGCCGTTGCCGCCCAGCGAAGGCTGCAGCGGCGTGGCCCGCGTGCTCCCGCTGTCCGTGAAGTCGGGAGAAGGGCGGACGAAGTCCAGCGCCGCCACGAGCTGCAGGCCCGGCACCCGGGTCAGGCCGGCGGGGTTGAAGAAGATGGTGCTCGCGTCCTCCGCCGCCGCGGCCTGGCCGGCGTAGGCGTTCCCGAGCCCGCTCCCGTTCTGCTCCACCAGCTGGAAGCCGGAGGCGCGGGCGCCGCTCGGCGGAGCAGAGAGCGCGAGCGCGACCGCGGCGATGAGGGAGGTGCGTCGCAGGTGGGTCTTCGTCACGGGATCCCCTCCTTGTTCGACACCCGTCTTCGGGCGCGTCGCGCACGATGACGGGAGCGAGACCGAGTCTTTTCGTCGAGCACGCCGGCTCGACGCGAGCTGACACCGCGCGTCACTCTAGCGGTCCGGTGACGTGGGTACCGAGACCACGCGTGGATCACCCCGAAGGACCGCAGCCCGAACTTCACTCCCCACTCGACGCGCTGCGTGATTCCCGGGTCGAGCCCGGGAGGGTTGTGAGTCCCACTCGGGACTCGCTAGCATCGATCCTTTCCCCTGCCCCGCGGAGAAGGACCCATGACGCGCCCCGCCCCGCTGCTCGCCGCCGCCCTGCTCCTCGCCTCACCGCTCGCCGCCCGCCCCGACGAGCCGCAGAAGCTCACCCTCGACACCTCGGGCTGGCTCCTCCTCAACACCTACGCGAGCTCCGGCCCGCTGAACGCGAACGACCTGCCTCGCTTCGCGCGGGGCGGTCCGGACGGCGAGGCGGCGCTCGGCATGGGGGTGCGCCAGAGCCGGCTGCGCCTCAACGTCGGCATCCCCTCCGACGGGCTCCTCGCGAACGCGAAGCTGAAGGCGCTCGTGGAGCTCGACTTCATGGGAGGAAACACCGTCGGGTCCGACGACCCGTCGCTGCCGCTCGTGCGGCTCAGGCACGCGTGGGTCTCCGCCGCCTGGCCCGAGCTCGCGAACCTCACCGTGCTCGCCGGCCAGACCTGGGGGATCGTGGGCGGGCCGTACTTCGCGCAGAGCCTCTCACACCTCGCCACGCCGCGCTTCGCGGGCGCGGGCTTCCTCTACCGCCGCGCGCCGCAGGTGCGCGTCTCCGGCGATCTGGGGCGGACGCTCGGCGTCGTCTACCAGCTGGGCGCGCTCGCGCCGCTCGACCGGGCCGGCGTCACCGCCGACGCGGCGAACGGCGCGCCGGGGCCGGCGGGGGAGCGCTCGGGGACGCCGAACGTGGAGGCGCGCGTCGCGGGCGTGTACCGGCGCGGCGGCAAGGCGACGGCGGAGCTGGGGGTGTCTGGCCACGCCGGGCGCGAGAAGTACTCCTTCGCGGCCACCGCCGACCGGGCCGCGAAGGACGTCACCGCCGAGAGCCGCGCGCTCGCGCTCGACCTGAAGCTCGACCTCCCCTACGTGCAGCTCGTGGGCGGCGCGTTCGCGGGCGAGAACCTCGACATCCTCTACGCCGTGAACGCGAAGGGCGTCGTCGCGGACGTCGCGCTGGCGCGCGTGTCGAACGTCGAGACCCGCGGGCTGTGGGCGCAGGCGGCCGTGACGCCCGTGCCCGGGTACACCCTCCTCCTCGGCGCCGGGCGGGAGGACCCGCGCGACGCGACCCTCCCGGCCGCGAGCGCGACCTCGAGCCCGATCCGCCGGAACAGCCAGCTCTCCGCCGGCGCGCTCGTGAACCTCACCTCGCGCTGGCGCCTCGGCCTCGAGGCGACGCGGTACGTGACGGACACCGCCACGGTGACCGGCGCGGACACGTACACGGCGAACCAGCTCGAGCTCTCGACCTTGCTCGCGCTGTAGCCGGAGCGTCCCCTCGCGCTGCGGCAGAGCGGCCGCCGCGCGAGGGCCGCGCTCTATCGATTCGCGAACAGGCGAGCGAAGCGAGCCCGCCGGGTCGACGCCGCGGAAGCGGCGAAGCCGCGCGCGGCGGCGCACGGGACCCGGCGAGCAGGGGTGGGCCCCGACGAGCTCTGCTCGGCGGGCGGGGGCGCAGCCCCCGTTACAAATCGCTGAACGACAGCGCGATTCGCGTCACCGAAGGTATCGCGAATCGAGCTGTCGTTCAGCGCCGCCGGTGATCGAGCACCCGCCGCGCCTTGCCGGCGGAGCGCTCGAGCGTGTTCGGCGCGACGAGCTCGACCGCCATGCGCACGCCGGTCACGGCGTGGATCTCGCGGTCGATCCGGTCGTGCAGCTCCTGGAGCTGCCGCATCTCGTCGCGGAAGTCCGAGGGGCGCATCTCCACCTTCACGACCGCCTCGTCGAGCGAGCCCGGGCGCGAGACCTCGATGAGGTAGTGCGGCGCCGTCCCCTCGACGCGGAGCAGCGCCTCCTCGATCTGCGAGGGGAAGACGTTCACCCCGCGGATGATGAGCATGTCGTCGGAGCGGCCCACCACCCGGCTCATCCGCACGCCGGTGCGGCCGCAGGGGCAGGGCGAGCGGTCCAGCGCGGCGAGGTCGCGCGTCCGGTAGCGCAGGACCGGCATCGCCTCCTTGGTGAGCGTGGTGAAGACGAGCTCACCCACCTGGCCGTCCGGCACGTGGGCCAGGGTGTCGGGGTCGACGCACTCGACGAGGAAGTGGTCCTCCTGCACGTGCATGCCCGTGCGGTAGGGGCACTCGCCGGAGACGCCCGGGCCGATGACCTCGGAGAGCCCGTAGTTGTTGAAGGCGCGGATCCCGAGCGCGCTCTCGATGGCCGCGCGCATCTCCTCGGTCCACGGCTCGCCGCCGAAGTGCCCGAGCCTGAGCGGCAGGTCGCCCGGGCGGAAGCCCTCCGCGGCCGCCACCTCCGCGATGTGCAGCGCGTACGACGGCGTGCAGACGAGCACCTCGGCGCCGAGGTCGCGGATGAGCATCACCTGACGCGGGGTGTTTCCACCGGCGGCGGGCACCACCGCCGCGCCCACCCGCTCGATGCCGTAGTGCAGGCCGAAGCCGCCCGTGAACAGGCCGTAGCCGAAGGCCACGTGGACGAGGTGGTCCGGGCGCAGCCCGCCCGCGACGAGGAAGCGCGCGACGAGGCCGGACCAGGTGTCGAGGTCGCGCCGGGTGTAGGCGACGAAGGTGGGCTTGCCGGTCGTCCCGGAGGAGCCGTGCACGCGGGCGAGCTCGCCCCTCGGCACCGCCAGCAGGCCGAGCGGGTAGGTCTCGCGGAGGTCGTCCTTCGTGGTGAAGGGCAGCCGGCGGACGTCGTCCACGGCGCGGATCGCCTCGGGCGTCGCGCCGGCGCGGCCGAGCGCGTCGCGGTAGAACGGGACGGCGCTCGCGCGGCGGACCGTCTCGGCGAGGCGTCGCGCCTGCAGCGCGCGCCGCTCCGGGATGGGGAGCGTCTCGGCGGGGTCGAAGATCGGGCTCTCGAGCACGGGGATCGTCACGGCGTCCCCTACGAGCGCGCGAACAGCTCGGCGGGGCCGACGAGCTTCACGCCCGCCGCCTCGAGCAGCTTCTCGGCGCGGTCGGGGTCCTCGAGCCGGAAGAGCAGCGTGGCGTGGCGGCCGCGCTCGCGCGAAGCGGAGGGGTACATGTACTCGACGCCGACGCCGGCCTGCTCGAAGGCCTCGAGCACCGCGGCGAGCCCGCCCGGGCGGTCCGGCACGTCGACGGCGAGCACCTCCGTCACGTTCACCACCACCCCGGCGGCCTCGAGCACCGACTTCGCGCGCTCCCACTCCTTCACGACGAGGCGCAGGATGCCGAACTGCGCCGTGTCGGCGAGCGACATGGTGACGATGTCGATGCCGGCATCGCCGAGCGCCTTGCAGGGGAAGCGGAGCTGGCCGGGGCGGTTCTCGAGGAACACGGAGAGCTGACGGATCTTCACGGGACCCCCTCCTACATGTTGCGCCGGTCGAGGACGCGCTTCGCCTTGCCCTCGCTGCGGGCGAGCGTGCGCGGCGCGACGAGCGTCACCTTCACGCGGATGCCGACGACGTGGTCGATGGCGGCCTCGAGCCTGCGCCGGAGCGCCTCGAGCGCGCCGATGACGTCGGAGAACACCTCCGGCGTCACCTCCACCTGCACCTCCATCTCGTCGAGGCCCTGCACGCGGGCGAGGACGATCTGGTAGTGCGGCAGGGTCCCCTCGACGGCGAGGAGCGCCGCCTCCACCTGCGAGGGGAACACGTTCACCCCGCGGATGATGAGCATGTCGTCCGAGCGGCGGCCGATGCGGCGGATGCGGCGCAGGGTGCGGCCGCAGGCGCACGGCTCGGGGACGATCGAGGTGATGTCGCGCGTGCGGTAGCGGATCATCGGCATCGCCTCCTTCGAGAGCGTGGTGAGGACGAGCTCGCCCTCCGCGCCGTCGGGGAGGACCTCGCCCGTCTCCGGGTCGATGATCTCGGGGTAGAAGTGGTCCTCGAAGAGGTGCAGGCCGTCGCGCCGCTCGCACTCGATGCCGACGCCCGGGCCGATGATCTCCGAGAGGCCGTACACGTCGTGGGCGCGGATGCCGGCGGCCGCCTCGATGTGACGGCGCATCTCCTCCGTCCAGGGCTCGGCGCCGAAGACGCCCACCTTGAGCCGCTCGAAGGAGATGCCCGCCTCGCGCGCCCGCTCGACGAGGTGGATCATGTACGAGGGCGTGCAGCAGATGGCGGTCGCGCCGAAGTCCTGCAGCACCATGAGCTGGCGCTCGGTGTTGCCGCCGGAGATGGGGATCACCGTCGCGCCGAGCGCCTCGGCGCCGTAGTGGGCGCCGAGGCCGCCGGTGAACAGGCCGTAGCCGTAGGCGTTCTGGATCACGTCGCCGCGGTGCAGCCCGCAGGCGGCGAAGGTGCGCACCATCACGCTCGTCCACACCCGCAGATCCGCCTCGGTGTAGGCGACGACGATGGGCTTGCCGGTCGTGCCCGAGGAGGCGTGGAGCCTCACGATCTGCTCCATCGGGCTCGCGAACAGGCCGAACGGATAGGTGTCGCGCAGGTCGGTCTTCACCGTGAAGGGGAGCCGACCGAGGTCCTCGAGCGAGCGCACGTCGGCGGGCGTGACGCCCCGCTCCTCCATGCGCCGCCGGAAGAGCTCGACGCGCGCGTGGGCGCGCTCGACGACCGATCGGAGCCTTCCGAGCTGGAGCCGCGCGAGCTCGCGCCGCGGCAGGAAGTCGGGGGCGCTCGCGGGGTGGAAGCCCCCGGGCGCGTCGTTCCACTGGCTGCTCACCTGGAGCCGCTCCTTTCGTTCGTCCCCGTCCCCGCCGCCCGCCGTGTGTGGGTGTCCTAGGTCCGGAGCGCCGCCGCGCGGCCGATCCGGAACGCCTTCTCGTTCACCTCGTGCAGCCGCTCCGGCAGCGCCGCGCGGATCGCCGCGAGCCAGTGCTCCTCGGGTAGGTCGAGGAGGCGGGCGAGCGCGCCGAGCAGGGCGACGTTGAGGCTCTTGCGGTTCGGCAGCGTCGCCTCGTCGACGAGGTCGGGCGGGATGAGCACGCCGCGCGGCCCGAGCAGCGGGCGGGTGACGGCGATCTCCGAGGCGGAGAGGACGACGAGGTAGTCCGCCTCCCCGCCCGGCACCATGGGCGAGAGCACCTCGCGCCCGAAGCGGACGTCGGAGGTGACCGAGCCGCCCCGCTGGCTCATCCCGTGGACCTCGGCCTTCTTCACGTCGCGCCCGGCGCGGAAGGCGGCGTCGGCGAGGATGTCCGAGGCCTTGATGACGCCCTGGCCGCCGAGGCCCGCGAACACCACGTTCACCACGTCCACGCGGTCAGACATTCTCGATCTCCGGGCAGGCCGCGCAGCCCGCGGCGGCCGCGGCCTTCTCGTACTTGCGGATGTCGGCGGCGGCGAGGATGCACGGGCGGCGCGCGACGACCACCGAGAGCTCGCGGCGCGCCAGCCGGTCGACGAGGAGCTTCTCGAACCCGGCCGGCTCGGCGATGGGATCGACCACGTCCACGTTCCGCACGCCGAGCGCCCTTGCGAGCCCCTCGATCGAGAGCTTGCCGGTGGGGGCGTGGTCGAGCGTGCGGCCGGTGCCGGGGTGCTCCTGCTGGCCGGTCATGGCGGTGGTGCCGTTGTCGAGCACGACGAGCACGTGGCCGGTGGGCGGCGGGTTGTAGACCATCTCGACGAGCCCGTTCAGGCCGGTGTGGACGAAGGTCGAGTCGCCGATGATCGACACCACCTTGCGCGCGTCCTCCTCGGGCAGGACGTGGCGGAGCCCGAGCCCCACCCCGAGGGACGCGCCCATCGCCACGCAGGTGTCCATCCCCTCGTACGGCGGGAGCACGCCGAGCGTGTAGCAGCCGATGTCGCCCGCCACGATGCAGCCGAGCTTCTTCAGGGTCGAGTAGACGGGGTGGTAGGGGCAGGCCTCGCAGAGCTGCGGGGGCTTGCCCTTCGGCGGCTCCGGCTCGGGCGTGAGGTCGCGCGCGAGGATGCGGCGCACGCGCGGGACGTCGAGCTCCCCGAACCGGAACGCGGGCGCCTTGGCCTCGACCGCGATGCCCGCCGCGCGCACCGCGTCGGCGATGACAGGGTCGCCCTCCTCGAGGACGACGCAGCGCTCGACCGAGGCGGCGAAGGCGCGGATCTTCTCGAGCGGGAGCGGGTGGACGAGCTTCAGCTCGAGCAGGCTCGCCCCCGGCGCCGCCTCGCGGGCGTGCCGCGCGGTGACGCCGTTCGCGACGATGCCGAGCTTGCCGTCCCCCTCGCGCCACACCGCGAGCGGCGAGGTCTCGCCGAAGGCCTGCAGGCTGTCGAGCTTCGTGCGCAGCCGGCGGTGGGCCGGGCGGGCGTAGGCGGGGATCATCACGCGGGCGGCGACGTCCCGGCGGAAACGCGGGACCGGCGCGGGCGCGCTCGCGGCGCGGCGGGTGACGATCGACTTCGAGTGGCACACCCGGGTGGTCATCCGCAGGATCACCGGGAGCTGCCAGCGCTCCGAGAGCTCGAGCGCGGCGAGGGCGAGGTCGTAGGCCTCCTGCGAGTCGGCCGGCTCGAGCATGGGCAGCCCGGCGGCGACCGCGTAGCGGCGGCTGTCCTGCTCGTTCTGCGAGGAGGCCATGCCCGGATCGTCGGCGGCCACCACGACGAGCGCGCCCGTGACCCCGGTGTAGGCGGAGGTGAAGAGCGGGTCGGCGGCGACGTTCAGGCCCACGTGCTTCATGGTGACGATCGCGCGCGCGCCGGCGAAGGCGGCGCCGAGCCCGACCTCGAGCGCCACCTTCTCGTTGGGCGCCCACTGGGCCTTGCCGCCGAGGGTCGAGAACGCCTCGAGGATCTCGGTGGAGGGGGTCCCGGGGTAGCCGGTGCCGAGGTGCACCCCCCCGTCCGCCGCGGCCGCCGCGACCGCCTCGTCGCCGGAAAGAAGCCGTCGTTCCATGAGAAGCGCGTCTCCTCCTCGCGCGCGCCTCATCACGGGACGTGCAGGGCGCGGCAGGCCGGTGTAAAAGCCGGCCGGCCGGTGGCGAGATTGGGCAAAGGGACGGCATAGTACCGCGAGGGCTGCGATGATTCCCATCCCCACGCTCGAGCGGCTCGTCGCCGCCGCCCGCGCCAGAGGTCCACTTCGCGTGGCCGTGGCGGCGGCGGAGAACGAGACCGCGCTCGCGGCGGCGGCGCTCGCGCGGCGCCAGAAGATCGCGGAGATCGTGCTCGTCGGCTCGCCGGCCGGGATCCGGGCGCGGCTCGCGGCCGCCGGCGAGGATCCCGGCGATTACCGCATCGAGCCGGCCGAGACCGACGCCGACGCGGCGCGGCGCGCGGTGGCGATGGTGCGCGGCGGGGAGGCGGCCGTGCTCATGAAGGGCCGGCTGCCGACGGCCGAGCTTTTGCGCGCCATCCTGGACCGCGCCGACGGGCTCCGCGCCGGGCGGCTCCTCTCCGACGTGCTCGTCGCCGATCACCCGCTCTCCGAGCGGCCGCGGCTCCTCGGCGTCACCGACGGCGGGGTGAACGTCGCGCCGGGCCTCGCGCAGAAGAAGGAGATCGTGGAGAACGCGGTCCGGCTCTTCCAGGCGCTCGGCTACGAGCGGCCCAAGGTGGCCTGCCTGTGCGCGGTCGAGACCGTGAACGAGGCGATGGCGGCGACGAAGGACGCCCAGGCGCTCGCCGAGGCGAACGCGCGCGGCGAGCTCGCGGGCTGCGTCGTCTCCGGCCCGCTCGCCCTCGACAACGCGCTCAGCCCCGAGGCGGCGCGCGCGAAGGGCATCGACCACCCGGTGGCCGGTCACGCCGACCTCCTGCTCGTGCCCTCCATCGAGACCGGGAACGCCCTCGGCAAGGCCTTCACCTACCTCGCCCGCCGCCACGTCGGGCACGTCATCGTCGGCGCGCGCGCGCCGGTGCTCATCCCGTCCCGCGTGGAGCGGGCGGAGGACAAGATCTACTCGATCGCGCTCGGCGTGCTCTCGGCGGCCTCCCTCGCCGCGGCGGGCGGCGGCGCGCCTTCGCCCGGGGACGGACGGCCATGACGACCGACACGGCGGGCGCGGAGCCGCTCGTCCTCGCGGTGAACCCGGGCGCGGGCTCGACGAAGCTCGCGCTCTACCGCGGCGACGCGCTGGTGCGCGAGGAGAAGCTCACCCACCCGGCGCTCATGGAGCGCCCCGCCGCGCGCGTCCTCGACGAGCTGCCGGTGCGCCTCGACGCGGCCCGGGCGCTCCTCGGCGACGCCGGCGTCGGCCGCGGCGCGCTCGCCGCCGTCGCGGGCCGCGGCGGGCTCCTGCCGCCGCTCCGCTCCGGCACCTACCTCGTCGACGCCGCCATGCTCGAGGACCTCGAGCGCGCCGAGCGCGGGGAGCACGCCTCGAACCTCGGCGCGCCCATGGCGAGCGCGCTCGCCGAGGACCACGGCTGCCCGGCCTTCATCGTCGACCCGGTCTCGGTGGACGAGCTCGATCCGGTCGCCCGCGTCTCCGGCCTGTGCGGCGTCGAGCGCCGGAGCTTCTCGCACGCGCTCAACATGCGGGCGGTGGCGCGGCGCTACGCGGCGCAGGCCGGCCGCGCGCTCGAGGACCTGCGGCTCGTGGTGGTCCACATGGGCACGGGCGTCTCGCTCTCCGCGCAGCGCGAGGGGCGGATGGTGGACGTCGTGAACCCCCAGGACGAGGGGCCGTTCTCCGGCGACCGCGCCGGCGGCGTGCCGTCGATGGCGCTCGTGGACCTCTGCTTCGCCCCGGGCGCGGACGAGCGCGCGCTGAAGCGGCGGCTCTTCGGCGACGGCGGCCTGTACTCGTACCTCGGCACGCGCGACGCGCGACAGGCGATCCGGCGCTGCGAGGCCGGGGACTCGCAGGCGTGCGTCGTGGTGGACGCGATGTGCTACCAGATCGCGAAGGCCGTCGGCGCGCTCGCCGCCGCCCTGGAGGGCGCGGTCGACGCGGTGCTCCTCACCGGCGGGATGGCCCACCTCCCGCACGTCGTCGAGGGCGTGCGCCGCCGCGTCGGCTGGATCGCCCCCACCCACGTGTTCCCCGGCGAGGACGAGCTGCGCGCGCTCGCGGAGGGCGCGCTGCGCGTCGTGCGCGGCGCCGAGCGGGTCCGGCGCTACGGGCAGGAGCGCTGAGCCGCGCGGTGCGTCACCGGTAGACGAGCACGCCCGCCTGCACGTCGCGGTCCTCGGGCGCGGCGCGCGCCTCGAGCGCGAGCGACAGCGCGCGCGTGAGGTGCAGCCGGAGCGTGCCGGAGAGGGCCCAGGTCTGCTCGGGGGTGGCGAAGGGCAGGTAGCGCCAGCGCGCCTCGGCGAGCAGCACCACCCGCTCGCCGCCGCGGATCCGCACGAGCGCGGAGGGGCCGAGCCCGAGCCGCACGCCGGCGCCGCGGATGCCGTCGAGTCGCGGCGAGCCGAGGAGCTCGGTGTCGCCGAGGGCGAGGAGGTCCACCGCGCGGGCCAGGTTCGCGGCGCCCAGGCCGCCGCCGAGCTCGAGGGCGCCGGCGAGGCAGCCCGCGCAGCCGCCGTCGCGCACGGTCGTCGCGCCCACCCGCATCCGCCACGAGGGGCGCTGGTCCCAGCGCGACAGCGGGTTCAGCGAGACCACCCGGACGAGCGACGCGTCGTCGAGCTCGAGCCGCTGGTGCTCCGGGTAGTAGCGCAGCCTCGCGGGCAGGAACTCGATCTGCGCGGTGGGCGGGTAGCCCTGGAGCGGGTCGGCGAGATCGTGGAGGGCGAGCCGCGTCTCGAGCGCGGCGTAGCCGCCGTGCGCGTCCGCGGCGCCGCCCCCGAGCCCGACGCGGAACGAGCCGTGGCCCTGGTCCGGACGGCGGGCCTCGGGCGCGGGCACCTCGAGCGGCGCGCTCGCCACCGGGATCTCCGCGCGGCGCTCGAGGAGCGCCTGGCGGAGCGTCGCGGCGGCGGGATCCTCGCCCATGACGAGCTTTCGCCCGTGCTTCAGGTCGAGGAGGTCCTGGGCCGCGTCGAGCACCGCCACGCGCCGCGCCGGCGCGAGCGCCTCCGGGAAGGGCGCCGCCGGGCTCCTCGCGAGCACGACCGCGGTGCGGAGCTCGAGGCCGGAGAGGTCGCGCGCGCGCGCCTCGAACTGCGTGCGGATCGAGGGGCGGTAGTGGACGGCGCGGACGAGGCCGGGGTTCGCGTAGAGCGCCTTCAGCGTGTCGGAGGGGAGGACGACGGCGCGGCCGACGTGCGAGAGGAGGTCGAGCCGCGGCGCGGCCGCCTCCAGCGCGCCGAGCACGTGGTAGCTGCAGTTCTCGTCGAGGTACCAGTAGGCGAACCAGGTCCCGCCGAGCTCCCAGAGGTGCCGCGCGAGGAGCTGCGTCTCCTCGGGCGCGAGGGCGAGGTCGTACTCCCACAGGTCGCGCGACTCGAAGTCTCCGTACTGCCGGACCTTGTAGTAGTACGCGTAGTGCTTGAACTCGCCCTTGAAGAGGCCGAACAGCCCCTTCGCCGCGTAGAGGATGGCGTTCGAGGTGTCGACCGTGGCGGCGTAGTCGACGCCGTAGTCGAGGAGCTCGAAGTGCTTCCCCTCGCGGGCGCCCTCCGCCTTGTCGAGGCGGAGCAGCGTGTGGCCGAAGGAGGAGGAGGGGTTGTTGAGGTAGTAGGAGGAGAAGACGAGCGTCACGCCCGCGGGGCGGACGCGGGCGAGGAAGTCGTCGAGCTTGGGGCAGCTGCGCGGCGGGAGGGCGGCCGGGTCGAGCCCGAGCCGCGCGGCGAGGAAGGCGGCGCGGGCCGGGAAGCGGCAGTAGGGATCGGCGAGCTCGTCCGCGAACGGTCCGGGGGAGAAGAGGCCCGCGATGGTGGCCTCGAGCTCGGCGGCCGGATCGGTCTTGCCGTCCTTGGCGAGGAAGAACTCGCGCCCGTCCACCTCGCTGCGGAGGCCGAGGAGCCCCCTGCGCCAGTGGCCGAGGCGGAGCCAGCCCGGATCCTCCGCGAGGTGAGCGGCGCGGGCGCGCGCGACGAGCGACGCGGCCGCGGTCGGGAGGGCGATCGCGGGAGCGGCCTCTGCCGCGGCGCTCCGGGGGAGGGCGGCGAGGACGGAAAGAAGAAGGAGCGCGGCGACCTTGGGGGTCATCCGCGCTCCTGATTACCACGAGGGGCCGCTTTCGGCCCTCCCCGCTCCGCCTAGCTCTTGCCGCAGCCGAGGCTCTGGTCGCCGTGCAGCGTCTCGAGGATGGCGCGCGTCACGTCGTCGTTCGACGCGCTCTCGCTCGGGAAGATGGTCTTGAAGTTCTTCTGCAGCGCGGCGCCGACCTTGTGCGAGTCGCCGCAGGCGTTGATGACGGTGAGCGCGCCGATGGCCTCGCCCTCGCCGCGGGAGATGTCCTTCGCGAGCGCCTCGCGGTTCGCCTCGACGAAGTTCTTCGTGCCCATGGCGAAGAGGCCCGGGCCGCAGTTCGAGGTGCCGGTGGTGATGCCGAAGGTCTGCGTGCCGAACAGGCCGTTCGTGGTGGCGGCGAGGATCTGCACGGCGCCCGGCGTGTCGCCGAAGGCCATCGAGCCGAGGCCGCAGCCGGCGGCCCCGTACTTGCCCGTGCCCTTGATGGCGGACTCGGTCTGCGCGCGAGACTGCGCGGCGGCGGGGAAGGCGAACACGACGGCGGCGATCGCGAGTGCGAGGGAGCTGCGCATCTTCATGTCTCCTTGGAGCGAGTTTGACGGAGCGAGAATGGGCCCTTCCGGGGGCCCGCGTCTCCACCTCGTATCCGGTCTGTCGCACTTTCGCGCGTTTCTGGCGGCGCCCTCGTGGGGCACAGGCGCCCGCCTTTTCGGTTGCGGTCCGATGCCGCGCTGCGCAAGATCTGGCCGGCCCTCGAACCGATTCGGAAATCAGGTGCATCCATGAGCCTCAAGATCCTCGTGACCGCGAAGCGGGTGGAAGACCCGGAGTCGAAGATCAAGGTGAAGCCCGACGGCTCGGGGATCGTCACCGACGGGGTCAACTACAAGATGAACCCCTTCGACGAGATCGCCGTCGAGGAGGCGCTTCGCCTGAAGGAGAAGCACGGCGGCGAGGTGATCGTCGCCTCCATCGGGGGCGACAAGTCGGCCACCGAGATCCGCGCGGCGCTGGCGATGGGCGCCGACCGCGGGATCCTCGTCCGCCACGACGGCCCGCTCGATCCGGTGGGGGTCTCGGCGGTGCTCGCGAAGGTGTTCGAGCAGGAGAAGCCGGACCTCGTCATCCTTGGCAAGCAGTCGATCGACGACGACCAGAACCAGGCCGGCCAGTACCTCGCCGCGCGGCTCCGGCTCCCGCAGGCGACCTTCGCCTCGAAGACGGAGAGCCTCGAGAGCGAGGCCGAGCAGAAGAAGGAGCCCGGCCTGAGGCTCGCCGCGGACGGCAAGTCGCTCGCGGTGGTGCGCGAGGTCGACGGCGGCGTCGAGACGCTCGAGGTCTCGCTGCCGGCGGTGGTGACGACCGACCTCAGGCTCAACAAGCCGCGCTTCGCCTCGCTGCCCGGGATCATGAAGGCGAAGAAGAAGGAGCTGAAGGAGCTGCAGGCGTCCGCGCTCGGCGTGGAGCTCGCGCCGAAGGTGGTCGTGAAGAAGCTGTCGGCGCCGCCGTCGCGCAAGGGCGGCGTGAAGGTGGCGGACGTCGAGGAGCTCTTCAGCAAGCTCCACGGCGAGGCGAAGGTCGTCTAGCGCGCGAGGCACATCATGGCGAACGTCCTCATCGTGGCGGAGCAGTTCGGCGGCGCGGTCCGCAAGGCGACCCTGCACGCCCTCTCGGCGGGGCGCGAGGTCGCGCGGCGCACCGGCGGGACCTTGCACGTGGCGGTGCTGGGGAGCGGGATCGGCCCCGTCGCCGAGGAGCTCGCCGGCTACGGCGCGGAGGTGCACGCCGCCGACGCGGCGGTGCTCGAGCATCCGCTCGCCGAGGCGCACGCGCCGGTCGTGGCCGAGCTCGCGCGCGCCGTGCAGGCGACCCACGTCGGCGCGGCGGCGACCGCGTTCGGCAAGGACCTGCTCCCTCGCGTGGCGGGCCTCCTCGAGGCCGCGATGGCCACCGAGGTGCTGGGCTTCGGCGGCGAGGGCGCGGAGGTGACGTTCCGCCGGCCGATGTGGGCGGGCAACGTCCTCGCCGAGGTCGCCCTCGCGACGCCGGTGAAGGTGTTCACCGTGCGCGCCACCGAGTTCCCGGCCGCCGCGAAGGAGGGGAAGGGCGCGGTGACGACGGCGCAGGTGAGCGTCGACGCGGGCGCGCTCAGGACGCGCTACGCCGGGTTCACGGAGGTGAAGAGCGCGCGGCCCGAGCTCACCGAGGCGCGCATCGTGGTCGCGGGCGGCCGCGGCACGAAGGGCGACTTCAAGCCGATCGAGGCGCTCGCCGACGAGCTCAACGCCGCGGTGGGCGCGAGCCGCGCGGCGGTGGACGCGGGCTGGGTCCCGAACGACTGGCAGGTCGGGCAGACCGGCAAGGTGGTCGCGCCGGAGCTCTACGTGGCCGCCGGCATCTCCGGGGCCATCCAGCACCTCGCCGGGATGAAGGGATCGAAGGTGATCGTGGCGGTGAACAAGGACCCCGACGCGCCGATCTTCCAGCTCGCGGACTACGGGCTCGTGGCGGACCTGTTCAAGGCCCTGCCGGAGCTCGCCGAGAAGCTGAAGAAGAGCCGGTGATGACGGAAGCGGAGCTCGCCGGGCTCGGAGTCACACGCATCGCGGTGCCGATCCCGTTCCCGCAGGCGGGCGGGCCGGTCAACGTCTACGTCATCGAGGAGGCGGGCGGCGGGCTCGTGCTCTTCGACTCTGGCTTCGCGAGCGCCGAGGCGCACGCCGCGATCGAGGAGGGGTTCAGGCGCATCGGCCGTCGCTTCGACGAGGTCTCGCGCATCGTGGTGTCGCACGGCCACGTGGACCACTACGGCGGGGCGCGCTTCGTCCAGGAGCGCCACGGCGCCGGCCCGCCGGTGTTCGCGCACCCGGCCGATCTGCCCAAGGTCGCCGAGGGCGGCTGGCGCTGGCGCGACCACGCCGCCGCCTACTCGGCGCACCTCGCGCGCCTCGGCGTGCCGGCGGAGGTGATCGAGGCGACCGCCCTCGCGGGGGAGAAGAGCTTCGAGCTCGCGCGCCGCGTCCCGGAGGCCCGCCCCATCGGCGAGGGCGAGCGGATCCGCGGGCGCCACCTCGACCTCGAGGTGCTCCACATGCCGGGGCACACCCCCGGCCTCGTCTGCCTCTACGACCGCGCGCGCCGGCTCTTCTTCTCGGACGACCACCTCCTCCAGAAGGTCTCGCCGAACCCGCTCATCGAGCTCGGCCCCCGCGGCGAGGAGGGCTACTTCCGCCCGCTCCTCGCCTACCTCGACAGCGTCCGCCGCATGCACGCCCTCGAGATCGACCTCGTGCTGCCCGGCCACGGCCCGCCGTTCTCCGGCCACCGGGCGGTGATCGACCGGCTCGTGGACTTCTACGGAAAGCGCCAGGCGAAGCTGCGCGAGCTCCTCGCAGAGGAGCCGCGGACCGCCTGGGAGCTCTCCCGCGCCCTGTTCCCCTGGGCGAAGCCGGGCGACGCCTTCCTCACCATGTCCGAGACGGTCGCGAACCTCGAGCTGCTCGAGGCCCGCGGCGAGGTGATCCGCGCCCCCTCGGGCGGCCCGAGGCGCTTCGCCCTCGCCCGCTGACGCCGCCCGCCCGGGCCCGCCCCGCGCGACAGGGAGCGCCCGCTCCCGCTCGACAAGGGCGCCCGCATCGGGCATGGGAGGCCGGCATGCTCGACCTGCTCACGCAGCCCGACACCTGGATCTCGCTCGCGACGCTCGCCGCGATGGAGATCGTCCTCGGCATCGACAACGTCGTGTTCCTCACCATCCTCGCCGGGCGGCTGCCCGCCGGGGAGCAGCCGCGCGCGCGCCGGCTCGGGCTCGCCTTCGCGCTCGTGACGCGGCTCGGCCTGCTCTTCGCGATCAGCTGGGTGATGAGGCTCACGCGCGAGCTCTTCGCCGTCGCCGGCCACGGGTTCTCCGGGCGCGACCTCATCCTCCTCGCGGGCGGGCTGTTCCTCATCGCGAAGGCGACGTTCGAGATCCACGACAAGCTCGAGGTGAAGCACGGGCCGGAGGCGGCGGCGGGGCAGGGCGGCGCGGCGAGCTTCTGGGGCGTCATCGTCCAGATCGGCGTCCTCGACATCGTCTTCTCGCTCGACTCCGTCATCACCGCCGTGGGCATGGCCCAGCACCTCGCGGTGATGGTCACGGCCATGGTGCTCGCGGTGGGGGTGATGCTCGTGTTCGCCGGGGCGATCGGCGACTTCGTCGAGCGGCACCCGACCATGAAGATGCTGGCGCTCTCCTTCCTCATCCTCATCGGCGTGATGCTCGTCGCCGAGTCGTTCGGCCGGCACGTGGAGAAGGGCTACATCTACTTCGCGATGGCGTTCTCGCTCGGGGTCGAGCTGCTCAACATGCGCATGCGGCGCACCAAGGAAGCGCCGGTGAAGCTGCACGGCCGGTTCGAGGGAGAGGTCTAGCGCGCGTGGCCGATCTCGCCCTGCTCATCCTCACGCTGTTCTGGGGCACGACCTTCCACTTCGTGAAGGGCGTGCTCTCGGTCGCCTCGCCGGGCGTGTTCCTCGCGGCGCGGTTCGGGGTCGCCGCCGCCCTCCTCGCCGCCGTCGCGCTCGTCCGGCGCGACCGGGTGGGCGCGGGGCTCCTCCGCCACGGCGGGCTCCTCGGCGTCTTCATGCTGGCCGGGTTCGTCCTCCAGACGGTCGGGCTCAATCACACGACGCCCTCGCGCTCCGGGTTCCTCACCGGGCTCGCGGTGCTCATCGTCCCGTTCGTCGCCCGCTTCCTGCTCGGCCGGCGGGTGAAGCTCGCGAGCTGGGCGGGGGTTGCGCTCGCGGTGGCCGGGCTCGGGTTGCTCACCCACCCGTTCGGCGAGCCCGTGGACGCGGGGGTGCGGCTCGGCGACCTCCTCACCGCGGCCTGCGCGGTCGCGTTCGCGCTGCAGATCGTCTACACGTCCGAGTGGTCGCCGCGGCATCCGGTGGTGCCGCTCACGCTCGTTCAGATCGCCGTCACGTTCCTCGGCGCCGCCGCGATGCTGCCGTTCGAGGCGCGCTACTACCGGCCCGAGGGCGCGGCGGTCTTCGCGGGGACGGTGGTGTTCACGGGCGTGCTCATGACGGCCCTCGCGTTCTTCGTGCAGAACTGGGGGCAGCGCCACACCACCGCCGTGCGCGCCGCGCTCATCTTCTCCCTCGAGCCGGTGGCGGCGGCGCTCTTCAGCCACTTCTACGGCGGCGAGCCGCTCCGGGTGACCGACTGGAGCGGCGGCGCGCTCATCGTGCTCGGGGTGATCGCCGGCGAGGTGGGCGGCCTCCTCGAGGGGCGGCGCGGCGCCGGGGGCGCGGCGGTCGCCGCGCAGGCGCGCGGCGGCTGAAGGGCGCGGTCCCGCGGGGCCTCGCGCACGGGTGCGGCGTCCCTCCACCCGTCCGAGCGGGGGCCCGCGGCAGGGCTTCCCCCGCTCCCGCGCGGTCTACATCTTCCCGGGTGACCGCGAGGACCGACACGCGCATGGATCGACCCGACTCGTCTCTCTCGATCGCGTACACCAACTACGGGGAACAGAGCGGCGTCACCCTGCACGTCGCCCACGCGCTGCGGGCCCTCGGGCACCGGATCACCCCGGTCTCGGCGCGCGGGCCGCTCGACCTGCGCGATCCGGCGACGCGCCTGCCGCGCTTCACGCGCGACGTGGCGGTGCACCTCGCGCTCGCGACGGCGCGCTTCCGCAGCCAGGCGCTCACCTACCGCTGGAACACTCCCTACGCCTTCGACGTCCACTCGCGCCACCTCGGCGTGGCCCTCGCGGCGCTCGATCCTGCTCCCGACGTGGTGCTCCAGAACGGGGCGCTGTTCTCGCCGGGGCTCCCCGCGCGCCTCCCCTACGTCCTGCTCCTCGACCACACCCGGGCGCTCGCCGAGGCGGCCCCCGCGTTTCGCCGGGCCGGCCTCGCCGCCCCGCCGCGCTACGGGCGCGCCTGGTTCGAGCGCGAGCGGGCCTGCTACCGGGGGGCGGCCGCCATCGCGACGTTCTCGGAGAACGTCGCCCGCTCGCTCGTCCGCGACTACGGCCTCGCGCGCGAGCGGATCGTCGTCGTCGGGGCCGGCGCGAACGTGGTGCCGGAGCGCCCCGCTCGCGCGGACGACGGCGAGACGATCCTCTTCGTCGGCCGCGAGTTCGCCCGCAAGGGCGGCACGATCCTGCTCGACGCGTTCGAGCGCGTCCGGCGCCGCCGGCCCGCCGCCCGGCTCCTCATCGCCGGCCCGCCGGAGCCGCTCGCGCTGCCCGACGGGGCCGAGCAGCTCGGCCCGGTGCCCTACGACGGGCTCGAGGAGCTCTTCTCGCGGGCGACGGTGTTCGCCCTCCCCACGCTCGTCGAGCCGTTCGGCATCGCCTTCCTCGACGCGATGGCGTGCGGCGTCCCTTGTGTGGGGACCGCGGTGGAGGCGGTCCCTGAGATCATCGAGGAGGGGAAGACCGGCCTCCTCGTCCCGCCCGGCGATCCGGCCGCGCTCGCCGAGGCGCTGCTCGCGCTCCTCGGAGATCCGGCCCGGGGGCGGGAGCTGGGGGCCGCCGGCCGCGCCCGGGTGCTGAAGCGGTTCCAGTGGACGCAGGTCGGTGCGCGGCTCGACGCCGTGCTACAGCCCGCGCGCGCCGCCGCGCGCGAGCCGGCGCGCGCCGCCTCCTGATCCGCCGGGCGCCCGGCCGCCCCCCGACCGGGCGACCGAGCGGGCGGAATGGCGCCGGCAGAGCCCGGGTTATCGTGCGCGATGCGCCGCGCCCTCCGCCTTGCCCTCGTCAGCTCGCTCGCGCTCGCCGCCTGCCGCACCCTCCCGCCGCCCCCCCAGCCGGCCACGAGCGCCGAGGGCGCGCTCGAGGAGCTCACGCCGGAGGCGTTCCCCGCCTTCGCCGACGACCTCGACTACGCGGGCCTCGATCTCGCCCTCGAGCGGTCGCTCCAGCACTTCGCGCGCCTCTCGCGGGCGGACCCCGGCCGGACGCTCGCCTTCGGCAAGGAGCGCGTCCCGCTCGCGCGCGTCGCCGCCTCGCTGCGCCGCTTCCGGGAGCTCGTGGCCGCGCGGCCCCCGCCGGCGGCGCTGCGCGAGGCGCTGGTCCGCGAGTTCCGCGTCTTCCGCTCGGTCGGCGACGGGCGGGGGACGGTGCTCTTCACGGGCTACTACCTGCCCGAGCTCGACGGCGCGCTCGATCGCGGCGGGCGCTTCCAGGTCCCCCTGCACCGCGCGCCCGACGACCTCGTGCAGGTGCGCGCGCGCGACTTCCCCGCGCTCTCCGCCGACCTCGTGGGCAGGGTGAAGGACGGCCGGCTCGTGCCCTACCCGACGCGCGCGGAGATCGCCGACGGCGCCATCTCCGGCCAGCGGGCGGAGCTCGCCTTCGTCAGCTCCGCGGTGGACGCGTTCTTCGTGGAGATCCAGGGGAGCGGCCTGTTGCGCCTTCCGGACGGGACGACCCGCGTCGTCACGTACGCCGGCAAGAACGGGCACCGCTACGAGGCGATCGGCGCGGAGCTCGTCCGTCGCGGCGCGATCCCGCGCGAGCAGGTCTCGATGCAGACGATCAAGGCCTGGCTCGCGGCGAACCCCTCCGAGCAGCCCCTGCTCCTCGCCACGAACCCGTCCTACGTCTTCTTCCGCTTCGCGGACGAGGCCGTGGGCTCGCTGGGAGTGCCGGTCACGCCGGATCGCACCCTCGCCGCCGACGGGAAGGTGTTCCCGAAGGGCGCCCTGGCCTTCGTCGAGGCCGAGCGGCCGACCGACGCGGCGGGCGGGCCGATGAAGCCGTTCGGCCGGTTCTTCCTCGATCAGGACGCCGGCGGCGCCATCCGGAGCTCCGCGCGCATCGACCTCTTCTTCGGCAGCGGCGCCTACGCGGAGAGCGCGGCCGGACGGATGAAGCAGCCCGGGCGGCTCTACTACCTGCTCCTGCGCTGAAGGCGGCGGGGGCTCCTGGCCGCGCCGCGCCCCGGACGCACGAGCGCCCGGGCCGCGCAGCGCGGACCGGGCGCTTTCGGAGAGGCGCGCGCGCCTCCGGGCTACACTGCTACACGTCGGCGGCTTCGCCCGACGCCTCGCCGGCGCCCTTCTCGAGCCCGCGGGGCAGGACGAGGTTCAGGAGGATGCCGACGTAGGTGGCGAGCGGCATCTCGCTGAACTCGACGGTGCCGATGCTCAGCTTCGCGCCGCCGATCCCGATGACGAGCACGACCGAGGCGATGATGAGGTTCCGCTTCTGCGAGAAGTCGATGCCCGCCTCGACCAGCATGCGGATGCCGGCGGACGCGATGATCCCGAAGAGCAGGATGCAGATGCCGCCCATCACCTGGGTGGGGATGGTGCGGATGAGCGCGCCCACCGGCGGGAAGAAGGACATCACGATGGCGATCACGGCCGCGCCGCCGATGACCCACACGCTGAACACGCGGGTGATGGCCATGACGCCGATGTTCTCGCCGTAGGTGGTGTTGGGCGGGCCGCCCACGAGGCCGGCGAACGCGGTCGCAACGCCGTCGCCCGCGAGCGAGCGGTGCAGGCCGGGGTCCTTCATGAAGTCGCGGCCCACGATGTTGTTCGTGACGATGAGGTGGCCGATGTGCTCGGTGATGACGACGAGCGAGATCGGCGCGAGCGTGAGCACCGCCCCCCAGGTGAAGGTGGGGAGCACGAAGGGGGGCAGGGCGAGCGGCGCCGCGCTCTTCACCGCGGCGAAGCTCACCTGACCGGCGAGGAGCGCCACGACGTAGCCGCCCACGATGCCGATGAGGACGGGGATGACGCCGAGGAAGCCCTTCAGGAAGACCGCCGCGAGGATGGCGATCGCGAGCGCCGAGAGCGCCACCGCGAAGAACTCCGGGTGATACGTCCCGGTGCCGCCCTCCATCGCCATGGTCACGACCGCCGTGCGGGCGAGGCCGAGGCCGATGACCATCACCACCGAGCCGATCACCACCGGCGGCAGGACCCGGTCGATCCAGGCGGTGCCGAACTTGCCGATGAGGAGCGCGACCGCGATGTAGGCGAGGCCCACCACCACGCAGCCGCCCATCGCGATCGACACCCGCTCCGGCGAGGCGAGCTCGCCCGCCTTGGCGCCCAGGATCCCGATGAAGGCGGCGATGAAGGCGAAGGACGAGCCGAGGTAGGCGGGGATCTTCCCCTTCGTGATGAAGATGTAGAGGAGCGTGCCGACGCCCGAGGTGAAGAGGGTCACCGAGGTGTCGAGGCCGACGAGGTAGGGCACGAGCACCGTCGCGCCGAACATCGCGAAGAGGTGCTGGAGCGAGAGCGGGATGCTCTGGAGGAGGGGCAGCCGCTCCCCCACGTCGACGGTGCGCTGCGGTCTCATCTTCGCCTCCCGGGGCGCGTCCGGGCCCGCGGGCGCGGGCTCGGAGTTCTTTCGAAGAGGTAGGGCCATGGCGGCGCGCATCATGCCGTGGGGGACTGACAGCCCATATGAGGAAGAGGCCCCTCTCCGGGCGCCGCCGACGAGTTACCCCTACGGCCCCTCGCTGCGCTCCGCCGCCGGGGTGACGATCCTGGACGACAACGGAGGTGGGCGATGGCGGAAGGCAAGCGAGGCGGATTCCATTCGCTCGAGAAGAAGATCCACGACCTGGAGGAGCAGGACCGCCAGGCGGAGCGGAAGGGCGGCGAGGCGCAGGGCAAGAAGCGCGAGGCGAAGACGGAGGCGGCGCCGGCGGAGCGGCGGCCACCTCCCGCCCACGACGAGTGACCGAAGTCTCGCGGGCGCGAGCCTCCACCGGCGCGCCACGGCGGGCGCGCGGGCGGGGGTTCGCGCCTGTGGGGGGCACGGTGTAGAACGGGCGCCCGATGAGGCGGCCGCCGATCGAGCTCCACCGCGGTGAGCTCCGGATCACGAACAGCGCTCTCCACCTCGACGCGAAGCGACGCGTCGAGTGCGCGTTCGTCTCGCACGCGCACGGCGACCACATCGGCCGACACGACCGCACCATCGCGACCGCCGCCACGATCGCGCTCATGCGGCACCGGCTGGGGGAGCCCAAGCGCCGCAAGACCGAGGCGCTCCCGGTCGGTTACCGCACGCCGTTCGGGCTCGGCGAGCTGACCCTCGAGCTCTTCAGCGCGGGCCACGTGCTCGGCTCGGCGCAGCTCCGGGTCACGCGCAACGAGGTGGCCGTGGGCTACACGGGCGACCTCTGCACCGAGCCCACCCACGCCGCGGAGCAGGCGGATGTGATGCCCTGCGACGTGCTCGTGATGGAGTCGACCTTCGGCCACCCGCGCTACGTCTTCCCGCCCAAGGCCGACACCCTGGCCGCGATCCGGCGCTTCGTGGACGACGCCCTGTCCGACGGGGTGACGCCCGTGCTCCTCGGCTACGCGCTCGGCAAGGCGCAGGAGATCCTGAAGTTCCTCTCCGACGCGGGCTACCCCTGCCGCGTCCACCCGGTGGTGCACGCGGTGAACCGCGTCTACGAGGCGGAGGGCGTGGCGCTCCCGAACGTCCGGCCGCTCGGTCCCGAGGGCGCGGGGCCGGGGGAGGTGGTCGTCTCGCCGCCGCACCTCGCCCGCAGCCCGGCCATGCGCGGCGTGCGCCGGCGCCGGACCGCCATCCTCACCGGCTGGGCCATCGACGGCGCGCGCTGGTTCCGCGGGGTGGACGCCGCGTTCCCGCTCTCCGACCACGCCGACTTCCCCGGGCTCCTGGGCTACGCCAAGGCGACCGGCGCCGCGCGCGTGTACACCGTGCACGGCCACGCCGACGCGCTCGCCGCCGCGCTCCGCAAGGAAGGCATCCGGGCGGAGCCTTTGCGCGAGCACATGCAGCTCGAGCTGCTGTAGCCCGTCGGTTCGGCCTTCGCCGCAGCAGCTCAGCGGAGCTTCACTCCTAGCGACAGCCCCTCCGCGGTCGGCAGCATCGTGGCGCGGAAGCGCCCGCCGCGCGCGAGCCGCTCGCTGAACTCGCGGAGCGGCTGCATCGCGGCGGCGTCCTCGCCGGCCGCCGCCGGCTCGTGGACGTGGCCGAAGCCGAAGGTGTTGTCGGCGAGGAGGAGCCCGCCCACGCGCAGGTTCGCCTCCGCCCAGGCGAGGTAGGCCGGGTACCCGCCCTTGTCGGCGTCCACGAAGACGAGGTCGAACGGGCCCTCGGCCTCGACGTCGCGGAGCCGCTCGAGCGCGGGGCCCACGTGCAGCCGCACGCGGTCGGCGACGCCGGCCCGCGCGAAGGCGGCGCGGGCGAGCTCGGCGTGGGATTCGCGCAGCTCGAAGGTGTGGAGCACGCCGCCGTCGGGCAGGGCGCGCGCGAGGCACACGCCGCTGTAGCCGCCGAGCGTGCCGATCTCCACGATCCGCCGCGCGGCGCAGGCGCGCGCGAGCACCTCGAGGTGGAGCCCGTCGAAGCGGCCGACCTCGATCGCCGGGAGGCCCGCCGCGCGGCTGCGCGCGCGGATCTCGCGCAGCACCTCGTCCTCCGGCCCGTACACCGCCTCGGCCCAGGCCGCGAGGGCAGGATCGCCCTGGCCGAAGCCCTTCACCTCTGGAGAGCCCATCGTCCCGCCTCCGGTCGGGCGGAGATACCGGAGCCGGCGCGCGCGGCGCACGTGCCGCTGGGGGCGGCGGCGGCCCGACGTGGCGGCGAGCGGGCGGGGGTGGCCGCGCCGCTCCGCGCGC